>NZ_JACJQS010000004.1:0-163856 GCF_014696755.1 Anabaena sp. FACHB-1391
TTTTAATGATATGTATTCTCATTAAGCTTATTTCTCTTTAATTGATCGTTAGTTATTATGTACTACTATCTCTGCTTTTTTGATCTGTGACAGTTCAGGGTGCGGAATGTGGGATACAAATAAACAGCAAATTTTGATTAATCAGAACTGTTATTTTTCGGGAGTTTCTCCAATAGTGTGGGAATTTAAAATTGGTGGTTATCAAGTATTAGATAAATGGTTAAAAGACCGAAAAAATGCTAACATAGATTTATCTGATGCGGAAATTACTCATTATCAACAAATCATTATTGTCGTCATAGAAACAATTAAATTAATGACAGAGATAGATGATATAATCCCTCAGTTTCCTATTATATAAATACCCCAAGATTCAGATTCCCGAATTATTAGAAAAGTCGGGAATCCAATTACCAATTACCAATTACCATGATCACAATTTTAATTGTAGATGACCAAGGTTTAATTCGTCAAGGTTTACGAGCGTTATTATAACTAGAATCAGATATAAAAATTGTCAAAGAAGTAGAAAATGGTCAAATTGCCATTAATTTAGTCAGAGAACTGCAACCAAATGTAATTTTAACGGATATCAGAATGCCCATTATAGATGGAGTTGCTGCGACTAAAGAAATTAATCATCAATTCCCTCATAGTAAAGTTTTAATTCTCACAGCTTTTGATGATGATGAATATGTAAAAGCAGGAATAAAAAATGGAGCAATGGGTTATTTACTCAAAGATACACCTTCAGAAGAGTTAGCAGTTGCCATTCGCGCGGTTAATAAGGGATATTCCCAATTATGACCAGGAATAGTCAAAAAAATTTTAACTCAATTTCCTGCAAATTCACCCCAAAACTTAACATCTGTACCAGCAAGTTTAGCAGAACTCACACCTAGAGAAAAAGAAGTTCTGCGATTAATTGCTATTGGTGATAATAATCGAGAAATTGCCGAAAAATTGTACCTTTCCGAAGGAACAGTCAAAAATCATATTACAAATATTTTAAATCGTCTAAATCTCAGAGACCGAACTCAAGCTGCTATTTTAGCTAATAGTTTTTTTACATATTTATAACAGGGTATTATAGTATGCTGTGTTTCAGGGTTTGGTGCGTTACACTGTCGCTAACACACCCTACTAGCCACTAACACAATTAAAATATATTATAGTATAATAAATCTAGATTACGATCGTTGATTCCTCATGCAAATTCCTCGCTTACATCCAGATACTATTGAAGAAGTTAAACTCCGCGCTGATATTGTTGATGTCATATCAGAGTATGTAGTTTTGCGAAAACGGGGTAAAGATTTTGTGGGTTTGTGTCCTTTTCATGATGAAAGAACTCCCAGCTTTACGGTTAGTCCTTATAAACAAATGTATTATTGTTTTGGCTGTCAAGCTGCGGGAAATGCAATTAAGTTTGTTATGGATTTGGGAAAACGTCAATTTGCGGAAGTGGTACTAGATTTAGCAAAACGTTATCAAGTCCCGGTTAAAACTTTAGAACCTGAACAAAGACAAGAATTACAACGTCAAATATCTTTACGTGACCAATTATATACTGTTCTCGCTTCCGCTGCTCAATTTTATCAACACACTTTAAGACAATCTCAAGGACAAAAAGCACGGGAATATTTAACAAAAATTCGTCAATTTAAAGAGGAAACTATTCAACAATTTGGTTTAGGTTATGCTCCTGCTGGTTGGGAAACTCTTTACCGTTATTTGGTGGAAAGTAAACATTATCCCCTACAATTGGTAGAACAAGCAGGATTAATTAAACCCCGAAAAGAAGGAGGAGGATATTATGATGTATTTCGTGATAGGTTAATGATTCCTATTCGTGATCTTCAAGGGAGAGTAATTGCTTTTGGAGGCAGAACTTTAACGGAAGAACAACCAAAATATCTCAATTCTCCGGAAACAGAATTATTTAGTAAAGGGAAAACTTTATTTGCTTTAGATGAAGCAAAAGACGCTATTTCTAAAGTTGATCAAGCGGTAGTTGTAGAGGGATATTTTGATGTGATTTCTCTCCATGCAGCCGGAATTAATAACGCTGTTGCTTCCTTGGGTACAGCATTAAGTATAGAACAAGTACGGCTATTATTACGTTATACAGAATCTAAGCAATTAACTCTCAATTTTGATGCAGATAAAGCTGGAATAAATGCTACGGAAAAAGCAATTGGTGAGATTGCTAATTTAGTTTATACAGGAGAAGTACAATTAAAAATTCTCAATTTACCTCATGGTAAAGATGCTGATGAATATTTACATGATCATACAGCATCCGATTATCAACAATTATTAACAAATGCGCCACTTTGGCTAGATTGGCAAATTCAAAATATTATTAAAAATCGAGATTTAAAACAAGCTACCGACTTTCAACAAGTTACCCAACAAATTATTAAATTATTGCAAAATATCGTTAATAGTGATACACTAAATTATTATGTCTCTTACTGTGCAGAAATTCTCAGTTTAGGAGATAGTAGACTTAAACCTTTAAGAGTTGAAAATCTCCTAACTCAGATTAAACCTAATAGTCTAAAATCTCTAAGTCCGCGTATAAATAAACCGCAACCTCAAAAACCAAAATTATCTTTAGTTAATACAGAACGCACTTTACTAGAACGGGCTGAGGCATTATTATTAATCATTTATCTTCATTCTTGCGAACAAAGACAAATAATTATTGAAGATTTAGAAACCCGCAACTTAGAATTTAGTCTTTCTCATCATCGTTTTTTATGGCAACAAATGTTAGAATTTTCATTAGATGAACTTGATTTAATTTCTAGTGTGCAAAATAGATATTTAGAATTATCAGAAGAATTAGACATAGTTTCCCATATATTTCATCTCAATGAAAAAAATAAAACAGAAATATTACGAACTCCTCACGTTATCCAAGCAGCATTAGCTTGCATGGAAAGAGTATTCCGAGAAAAACGCTATTATTACTTTAGGGAACAATGGGAAAAAATAGATCCTCAAACCGAACCAGAAAAATCTAAATATTATGCTGAAGCCATGTATATAGAAAAAATCCATTTACAAGACTTAGAGAAACAGCGACAATTTTCTATTAACGATTTAATTTAGGAAATTCTGTAGCTTGGGTTTAGTTCCTGACCCAACCTACATGGCTATAAGTCAATATTCAAAAAAAAAATTATCAACAACAAAATCCGCGACTTCTCTGAGAAGTCGCGGATCTAATTCTAGTTTATTAACTTATTAATTTACCTTCCTTCTGGGAAACCAATCATCTAAAATCGCGTAGAATACTGGCACAACAAATAAACTCAGAATAGTAGAACTGACCAAACCACCGGCAATAGATACAGCCATGGGAGACCGCAATTCTGAACCCGCACCCAAACCCAAAGCAATGGGAACCATCCCCAAAATAGTCGCTGCTGTAGTCATCATAATGGGGCGTAAACGTACAGGACCTGCTTTGAGAATTGCCTCAGTTTTTTCTATTCCAGAATCTCGTAATTGGTTAATGTAATCTACAATTAAAATCGCATTTTTGTTAGTGATTCCCAGCAAAAACACAAAACCAATCAGAGATATCATGCCAAAATCACTTTTGGTAAAAAGTAGCGCCAACAACGCTCCCACAATTGCTAAAGGTAAAGAAAGACCAATAACTATGGGGTCTACCCAACTTTTAAACAGCCAAATCAGCACCACAATAATACAAAGTGCTGATAATCCTAAAGTTGTGCCAAAACTGCCAAAAACCTGATTTTGACGGGCAGAATCCCCACCTAAATTTAAAGAAACACCCGCAGGTATGACAGCCTGAGCCTCAGATACCACAACATCCGTTGCATTACCTAAAGTTAGATTTTGTCCCAGGTTAGCGCCAATATAAACCACTCGCTGATGATTTAACCTTTCAATTTGCAAAATTGTATCTTGTTGATGAGATTCACCTGTAATAGTTACATCAGCAAAACCAGATATTTTCTCAATTCGTGCTTTCACCGCTTTAGCTGCTGTAGTCAAAGCCTGGAGGTCTTTACCTTGTAAAGCTACTTGTAGAGGTTTTTGTCCACCGGTGTCTACAAATTGAATATCTTCTACACTTGTGGTGACACCCGCCAATTTTGGCAAAGTAGCACGGAGTTGGTCTTGGACTTGAGCCGTTTTCACTTTTCGTTCTGCTTTTAGCTTAACGTACAGCGTCCCTTTGTTTGGTTCACCTTCACGAGAACCGACAGTAGTAAAAACCGTGGCCACTGCCGGGGAATTTCTCACCACTTTTTCCAGTTTCTTAGCAACATCCAAGGAATCGTTTAAAAGATTAGAAATGGAAATAGGAGATGGGTCAGCAGATAAATCCACAGCAACAGACAAAGACGAACTTCCTAATTTATCTTTTCGTCCCCTTTGTGTTTCCCGTCCTCCTGGTTGTCCTCCTCCTCCTGGCACCTCTTGTCCAAGAGCCGCAGGAAGACTAGGTACTAGGGAAGTATAGACAATATTAAATTCTCCCCGGTCAAGTTTGGGAATAAAGCCTTTGGGAATTAGGGGAATTAGGGCAATGCCAGCAATTAAACTAACTACAGCTAACCCCACAACTATCAAACGGTGCTGTAAAGACCAAGCTAACAAATTGCGGTAAGCTTGCTCAAATCCCAGCCAAATCCTACCTTGCTTCTGGGGAGAACTAGATGATTTAGGCTTGAGCCAGTAAATAGCTAAGACTGGTGATAAAGTCCGGGCTACTAATAAAGATGTCAGCATAGCCGCAGAAACAGTAATCCCAAAGGGTTTAAAAAACTGCCCAATGACTCCACCCATCAAACCGATAGGTAAAAATACCGCCACCGCTGTTAAAGTGGCTGCGGTGACAGTTAAACCGATTTCATTAGTAGCTATCAGGGCGGCTTCCCGTGGGGTTTTTCCGTTTTCAATATGCCGCATGATGTTTTCGACATCAACTATGGCATCATCCACTATTGAGCCAATTACCAAAGCTAATGCTAACAGGGTAATGGTTTCTAAATTAAAGCCATATATCGCCATGACGATAAATGTCCCTAACAAAGATATGGGAATAGCTAAAGCAGAAATCAGGGTAGCTTGCCAATTCCATAAAAAAGGAAAAATTACAACCACCGAGAGAATGATAGCTTCTATCAGGGCATCTATAGTAGAATGGGTAGCATTACGGATATATTCCGCTTGGGTAGCAGCTAAAGTCAAAGTGACATCTTTTAAAGTAGCCTTTAGTTGTTGTACTTCCTTTTCTACTCCACTGACCACTTCTAGGGTATTAGCATCACCTTTTTTAATCACCTGAAAAGCCAAAGCATCTTGACCATTAAACCTAACTAAAGTTCCAGTGGGTGGCTGGAGTCCATTGGTTACTGTAGTCAGTTGGGGTTTTAATGTTCCACCCCCTAACAGAGACACTTTCAGCACCCCTGGTAATTTAGCGATCGCCGGAACAATTTTATCTTTTGCCAGTTGTCGTAAATTATCAATATCCCGGACGGAACTTTCAACGGCATAGCTAACAGTCGCTGATTCGTTCAGATTCAAAGGGATGATTTTTTTATTTGTATCCTTGGGTAGATTTAACTGATTAACTATTTGGGAAATTTTGTTAGTCGCAGTTTCTAAACTTGTACCGACAACAAAAGAGGAAACCACCGCAGTTTGACCCGGATAAGTTGATGAACGAATATCCTCAAGTCCTACCAATGATTTTAGACCTTCCTCTATGGGTTTAGTCAGTTTTTCCTCTGTATCTAGGGTACTGCTTAGGGGCGCTTGGACAGTTACCACCACCACTGGAAAAGTGATATCTGGAAATAAAGCATATTTGAGAGAACTGAATGCCAGAACCCCAGCTACCGTTACACCTATCCAAAAACACACCGTCAACCAAGAAAACTTAATTGCTAATTTGGAAATATTAAAGCTTTCACGGGCGGATGTTTGGGTTGTTTTGGTCTGTACCATCTGATAAAATTATTATCTTAATCATTATTCATTAGTCATTCGCAATCGGGAATAGTTTTTACCCATTACCCCACAAAATGCCAACTCTGATTTTAGTCCCCCAGGGGGCAGAATATCAAGCCGTCTGTCGTGGATTAAGTTGTATCCCCAGTCCTCCACCCCAGGTATTAACCACCCCCATGGGAATCGCACAGATGCAGGAATATTTACAAAAATTAACCCACATCCGTGAAAATTCTATCTTGATGATGGGTTTATGTGGTAGCTTAAGCGGAAAATACCAGGTTGGAGATATTGTTTTATATCAAAACTGCCTTTATCAAGGAAATCTACAAGAATGTAATAATTATTTTACCACAGATATATATACCCGACTGGGTGATCATGTATCTTTAGTCAGGGGGTTCACAAGCGATCGCATTGTATGTACAGCCGCAGAAAAACACCACTTACATCAACAATACGGTGCTGATGTTGTGGATATGGAAGGATATCCCTGCCTAGAATTTTTCCGCCAATTCCCAGACAAACAAGTGGCTATATTGCGAGTAGTCAGCGATGATTCTCACCATGATATCCCCAATATCACATCCGCGATTAGTGAAAACGGTTCTTTGCGACCTTTCCCCTTAGCTTGGGAATTAATCCGTCAACCACAGTCAGCTAGGCGATTAATTACTGGTTCATTGAAAGGACTCAAGGCTTTAACAGCAGTGACTCAATTATTATTTACGCCAGATCCCTGAATTCTCTAAAAAGTCGGGGATCTGAATATCTCAGCCGAATTAAATTAAACAATTTCTGGGGCTGAGAAAATTCCTCTAAACTACGGGTGTCAAATTCACCTTAACAATTATATCATTAAAGTCCTTGTCACCACTATCACTCATATCTTCAAAACCAAAGGTATTATCACCTAACATCCGCACGTGGTCAACACCATCTGAATTAGCACCCAAGAAGGTGAAGTAAATATCTGGATCATTATTAGAATTACTATCAAGTAAGGCATCAGGTGTACCATTAACAATTAAAAATGGCACCACGATAGAACCACTGGGAATAGTTGCGCTAGAAGTGGCTGTACCACCGTTGGTCACGGATAAGTTAATATCGGAAATCCGTTTATTAATGGCTGCTTGAATATAACCAGCTTCTCCTGGTAGGATATCAGCCTGACCATCACCATTAGTGTCAATACCGCCATTCTCACCAGTGACTTGATAGAAACCAACGAAGTTGTTGTAATTTGCTTCTCGGTAAACCGTAAAATCAGCTTTTACGTCACCTCTGATATTCCGCAGATCTAATGATTCCCCTTGTGGTTGGCTTTGCAGATTTGTACCTAGAGCGATCGCTTGATTAGTTACTTGAATATTCACACGCAAATCCTCAAACCCAGTCGGATCACCAGAACCATCTTCCCACTCCAGGGAAAAACTATTAGATCCTAAGTCTGTAATTTTGAGGTTAGAAGAGTTGGCAATGAGAACATTTTCCATGGGAGTGGTTTTATTTAGTACAGAGTCCGTTGAACCATCTTTTACTAAATAAAATCTCAAATTGTCATTAGTGTTAAATAATAATAATCTTTTCAGGCTATTATCATCAAACCCAGAAGGAGAATTAGTCAGGGTAGAGAAAATTACCTGACCTCTGGCCAAGGCTTTTTCTGTATAACCCTGTTCCCCGGTCGCAATACCATCTATTTTACCACTAGCATCATCAACGGTAAATACTCCTATTTCATTGACACCATCAGAATTACTTCCCGTCAATGTGAATTCTAGTGTCGCATTACCATTACTATTATTATCTTCAATCTTAAAGACATCACCACTAATTAGTGTCAGGAAACTGTTTGAATCCGTTTCATTGATATCATTAATATTCACAGTCAAAGCTTTTTCATAAGTCAGCCCAGCCGCGTCTTGTGTCTTGACGCGAATCTTGTAACTGGACTTAGTTTCAAAGTCTGGAGATAAATTAATTTTAAGTTGATCTCCGTCAATAGTAAAAGCAGAATTATCATCATCACCTTCACCAGTAACTAGGCTATATGTAAAACTATCCTCCGTATCTGGATCTGTGGTTATCAATGAACCAACAACTGTATTGTCTGGGACATTTTCATTCACTCTGTCATTACTGAGACTTAAACCTGTAGGTGCTTCGTTCACAGGAGTTCCAAACACGACATAAGCTGCTCCAGCACCAGAATTAGCAAAGGGAGCGCTAATAATGAAATCGTTAACACCGTCACCGTTGACATCTCCTGCACCGCTAACTGAGTGACCTAAGTTACCATTTACAGCAATACCACTAATGATAAAGCCATTTGTACCGTCGAGATTGGAGAGTTCAAAGGTAGAACTAAAGCCGTCCCTATTACCATAGATGACATAGCTTTGTCCATAACTATTATTAGCATTATTCGCCCCAATAATGATGTCATCAATTCCATCATCGTTAATATCCCCTAAATTACTGACAGACCAGCCAGCGTTGTCAAAGGCAGCAATACCGTTGATAGTAAACCCATTACTGCCATTAAGATCGGAAAGGTTAAAATTGTCACTTATGTCGCCTTCTTTACAAAAGACTACATAGGCTCTGCCCGCAAATTCTTTATTGTTGGGATTTCCATCTCTTGCACCGATAATTAGGTCTGCAATCCCATCTCCGTTAATATCTCCGGCTTTACTAACAAAGAAGCCTGATTGATCTTTATCTTGCCCATTGATGGTAAAGCCAGTAAAATCATTATTACTATTATTATTACTATCAAGGAGGGAGACATTGATGGTATTGTCAGTAATCGGATTTTCCGTGTCAATCCTCCGTCCATAAATGACATAACTGCTGCCAGAATTATTACCATTGGGATCTGCATAAGGCGCACCAATAATTAGATCATCTATTCCATCCTTATTGATGTCTCCAGCATCACTGACAGAATAGCCCAGATTATTGAGGTCATCACTAATGATTTTCAAACCGTCATTTAGCCCAATATTAGACAAGTCTATGGTTGAACTGAAACCACCTTCCTTGCCAAAGATGACATAGCTTTCACCGTCAATGCCGTTTTCATTATCACTAGGATTGGTTGCACCAATTAATAAGTCCTTGGTACCATCACCATTAAAATCGCCGGCACTACTAACAGCCCAACCTGCATTATGACCCGAATTACTGCCTTTGATAGTCAGTCCTTTGCTACCAAGGTCGGAAAGTTCAATGGGATTACTAAAATAATCGGATTGTTTGCTACCAAAGATAATATAAGCAGCCCCGGAATTATCCCCATTGATACCAGAAAAAGGTGCGCCAATGGCTAAGTCATCAACACCATCACCGTTAATATCCCCAATGTTACTAACGGAACGGCCTGATTGATCACCGGCTTGAGCCCCGTTAATCACAAAGCCTTTAGTACCGAGAGTAGAAGGATTTAAGGTTAGATCAAATCCTTCTTTGCTACCAAAAAGTAGATAAGTAACCCCTGCATTACTTTTATCATCAGGATCACTCAAAGGTGAGCCAATAACTAGATCCCCAATACCATCACCGTTAATATCACCAGCATCGCTGACTGAATAACCTAAGTTATCGTCTCTTTCAGCTGAGATAATAAAGCCGTTCTTGCCGTCGAGTGTGGAGAGGTCAAAAAATTGCGCGCTCATAGTGGTATTGTTGGTTTTCTGAATGTTTGATAAATTTCGGTTAGGACTTAAGCAAAAACTTTCCTAAACCTTTATTTCTGTCTTCATTGCTATGGGTTACAGATGGCTAAAGTGACTCGTGTTTCGGTCCTATCGGTGACAGCAAAGCAGGTGTAATAGGTAGTCAATCGGGTGGTCAATCGGGTGAGCCACCCTAGTTACACAAATTCATGCGATAAATCTGCATTAACATAAGTCTCTAGGCTTCGGTAGCTAGAGTAAGTATTAATGCTTTAACGCTAATATTACCGAAGTTTTCTGAAACTTACGCATCAGTGTTCCCATAGCGTCTTGAAGAGAAGACTAAAATCCTGACTGTAATGTCAGGTATTATACCAGTTGCATGGGTCTTATTTCACATAAATGGGTTACATAAACGTGACAAGATAGCCTAAGCTGGAGTTAAGTAGCTTGAGTTACTTTTAATGGCAGTAGAGAAATAGTAGTTAATGCCCCGTCTTATGGAAACTTTTCTTGGACAGTTGAGTATCCAGATTTGGTATAGATACTTTTTAGGTTTTGATTCTAGGATTTTCTACCCACTTTCTTATGACCATAATTTTCACCTCTGATCATCAAATTCAGGACTATTTAAGATTTGGGGTTTTACGTAGGACATCCTAAAAAAACAAAGATGCTAAAATTGACGGCTGATTTGATTGAACGGCTTTCGATTTTTCACTAACAATAAAGTTTACTTGAATTGCCCAAAAACAATATATCCCACTTATGGCACTATTAATTATGAAGTTCATGAAGTCTTTGTAAACTTTAGGTAAAGATGAATAATATAGCATTTCCTAGTCCACTGAGGTACAGATTTATCCCTAATTTTGTGAAAATATAGCGGATTACCATAGCGGGCAAAATGCCCGCACCACAAGATTTTGATCATTAATATCCGTACCTCATAATATCGGAAACTGCTGTAATTCCTTTTTTGGTTATCAACCCTTAGACTAAAAATGGGAATTTTTGGCAAAAATATCTGATCTACTACTTTTTGTCCCAGGGGTAAACTCTACCTTTCCATTCACCCCCACGTCCTTGCCAATGACGCAATGCTGAATCTACTGTCATCAGAGTATATAAAAAAGCAATGATTGGTAAACTAAAAGCAAAAATTGCGGGACATTTATAAAAGCGAATAATTGGCAAATAAGCAAAAGTCATGAGTAGATATGCTGTGAAAGATACTAGGGTAATTTGCCAATTTCCTAATAACACTCCTAAAATAATTCCTATTGGTGGTAATAAATAAACTAAAGTCATTCCTAATAAACTACCCACTAGTAGTACAGGGGAATAATTAAGTTGTGTATAAGCACTTCTAGCTACCATATCCCAAATTGTTTTCAGGGAATCATAAGGGCGTAAACTGATTGTTGAAGTGCTTAGTCCTAACCAGATTTTGCCATGATTTGATTTGACGGCCTTTGCTAAGGAACAATCATCAATTAAGGCTTGACGAATTATTTGCAACCCACCAATTCTATTTAGGGCCTCTCTGTGAATTAAAATACAGCCTCCCGCTGCGGCTGCTGTGGTTTTTTTGGGGTTATTTACCCAGGAAAAGGGGTAGAGTTTTTGGAAGAAAAAGACGAAAGCGGGAATTAATAGTTTTTCCCAAAAGCTTTGACACCGCAAGCGCACCATGATAGATACCAGGTCTAAATTCTGGGACTCGGCTTTGGCTACTAAGCGCCGTAAGTTACTAATATCATGTTGTATATCCGCATCTGTTAGTAAAAAATAGTCTGGTGTCAATTCACTCGCTTTTTCTACTCCTTGTGCCATTGCCCACAGTTTACCCGTCCAACCTGTAGGTAATGATGCGCTGGAGACAATCTGCAATTTATCAGTTTTATCAAGGGCGTAAGCTACTCCCTGGGCAAAATTGGCTGTACCATCGCTACTTTGATCGTCTACTAAGAAGATGGTGAAATTACCAGTATAGTCTTGCAAGAGGAGCGATCGCAAACTAATAGGAATAACATTCGCTTCGTTACGTGCTGGTACTATTACACACACCGTCGGTAACGATTTTTCTATAACGCTTTTATTTGTTTCTAATTGGTGATTAACTCGCCAAAATTGTCCCCAAAATAAGAGTAAAAATAACCAAGTTATCAGGGATATAAAGGTTAAGGTTAATACAATTGTTATCATAATTTTCCCTTGACTGCAATTCAAAATTTAATTATTACTGATTTGGATAGAATACAATCTTTGCTGATTTTGGGGAAGAATTTTCTCTGATTTCGGTTATGTTATTAATTATTATTGGCTGTTGAAGAAGTATTTTATGCAAACACAAGATAGAATAAAAGTCAAGCAAGTAGTAGATGCGATTACAGCTAGTCAAAAATATCTGCTTTCGATGCAAAATAGAGATGGTTATTGGTGGGCTGAGTTAGAATCTAATGTTACCATTACTTCTGAGGCTGTTTTGCTGCATAAGATTTGGGGAACGGATAAAAATAGACCTTTAGATAAAGTTGAAAATTATCTCCGTTCTCAACAGCGAGAACATGGAGGTTGGGAATTGTTTTATGGAGATGGTGGGGATTTAAACACAACTGTAGAGGCTTATATGGCTTTGAGGTTGTTGGGTGTACCCGCTACAGACAACGCACTAATAAAAGCGAAATCCCTAATTTTGGCTAAAGGTGGTATTAGCAAAACTCGCATTTTTACCAAGTTACATCTAGCTTTAATTGGCTGTTATAATTGGCGCGGACTTCCTTCTTTACCACCTTGGGTGATGTTGCTACCCGATAATTTTCCTTTCAATATTTATGAACTTTCTAGTTGGGCGCGTTCTAGCACTGTACCATTATTAATTGTCTTTGATCGTAAACCCATCTTTAAAATTGATCAACCCATTAATTTAGATGAATTATATGCTGAAGGTGTAAATAATGTCCGATGGGAATTACCAAAAAATGGTGATTGGTCGGATATATTTAACATCCTCGATGATGGTTTCAAATTAGCAGAAAGTCTGAATTTTGTTCCTTTGAGAGATGAAGGTATTCAAGCCGCAGAAAAGTGGATTTTAGAACGTCAAGAAGTTACCGGAGATTGGGGGGGAATTATTCCCGCGATGTTAAATTCTCTGTTAGCTCTAAAATGTCTAGATTATGATGTGAATGACCCAATTATCCAGCGAGGTTTAAAAGCAGTTGATAATTTTGCTATGGAAACAGAAAATAGTTACTGTGTACAACCTTGTGTTTCTCCTGTATGGGATACAGCTTGGGCGATTCGGGCTTTAATTGATTCAGGTTTTCCCGCAGATCATCCCGCTATTGTTAAAGCAGGAGAATGGTTAATAGAGAAACAAATTCTCAATTATGGTGATTGGAATGTCAAAAATAAGCAAGGGAAACCCGGTGCTTGGGCGTTTGAATTTGACAATCGTTTTTATCCAGATGTGGATGATTCGGCTGTAGTTGTTATGGCTTTACATCAAGCTAAATTACCAAATAAAGAATTGAAAAAACAAGCTATTAATCGGGCTTTAAATTGGATTATAACTATGCAATGTAAACCAGGGGGTTGGGCGGCTTTTGATCTTGATAATGATCAAGAATGGCTTAATTCTATCCCCTATGGTGATTTGAAAGCTATGATTGATCCAAATACGGCTGATGTCACTGCTAGAGTCTTAGAAATGTTGGGGGCTTGTAATTTATCAATTCCAGCAAATAATTTAGAAAAGTCTTTAAATTATCTTTTGGAAGAACAAGAAATAGAGGGTTGTTGGTTTGGTCGTTGGGGTGTGAATTACATTTATGGAACTAGCGGCGTTTTATCGGCTTTAGCTTTAATAAATCCTCTAAAATATGGTGAAAATATCGCCAAAGGTACAGCTTGGTTGGTCAAAGTTCAAAATAATGATGGTGGTTGGGGAGAAACTTGTTTTAGTTACAATGATCCTAGTTTGAAAGGACAAGGAGAAAGCACTGCTTCCCAAACAGCATGGGCTTTAATTGGCTTGATTTCCGCCGGTGAAGCAACTGGTAAATTCGCTATTGATAGTATGGAAAAGGGGATTAATTACCTGTTAACAACACAGAAATTAGATGGTACTTGGGAAGAAAAATACTTCACTGGAACTGGTTTTCCTTGTCATTTTTATTTGAAGTATCACTTCTATCAACAGTATTTTCCTTTAATGGCTTTGGGACGATATCAAGCAATAAGTTAATCACAGAAAGTAGGGATAATTCATCAATTGTCCCTCACCCTAACCTAAAAATATACCCAATCTCTTTAATGAACTTTAATGAAATTTAGAAATATCGCTATAGATATACCTCTATCTACTTCTTTAGGATGAAGTTAAGTCAATAATTAAGATTTAGACTAAAGTGAGTTTACTATTCAATTCAAATTATGAGTTATATCAAATTAAGATGAGGCTACTGAGAATAAGATATCAAGAATAATTGACCGCAGATAAACGCAGATAAATGCAGATAAATTGAGACAAGTTTTTGAGTAGAGATGCAGCATAGTATTCATATCCCCAACTTCTAGCAAGAAATCATAATTTATTCACAGGATTAAATAAAATAAAGAAGTCGGGAATATTACTCAAAATATTGATGAAAATACTGGAGATAAAAAATGAAATATAATGAGTTTATAATCCATGTCCAAAGTCTAGCACAATCAGAATCTCTTGAGGAAGCTGAGGTCGCTACTCGTGCTACTTTGGAAATTATTAAACAAATTGTTCCTAGTGCTGAAAGAGAGGAATTAGCAACACAAATACCCCAGGAATTAGGGGAATATTTACGTGGAGGTGAAGCAGAACCTATTGAAGCTTTTAATTTACAGGAGTTTATTGAACGTATTAGTGAAAAAGAAAATGTGAAACCTACTATCTCAATTATTCATGTCCGCGCTGTTTTTGCTGTTTTACAAAGTGCTATCTCTCCAGATAAATTTCGCAAGTTTTATGACTATTTTTCCCGTGACTATGAGGAATTATTTAGCATTTTATTAATAAATCAAGCCTCCGCTTAATTAGCATTAATTAGCAGAAATTTCTCCGTCGAAAATTATAGTTAACCCTAACCTATTATATACCTGATTTCTTGGAGAAGTTGGGTATATTTTTGTTTATTTTGTCTATTTTGTTTATAATGGCTAAAGTTCAATATCAAGTTGATTTAAATTATGCTGACTTTTACCCAACGTCAACGACTTAATATTCCCACTACAGTTAGTATTACTCTTTCACTGACTGCGGAAGAACGGACTCGCAGCCGTTATAAATTTATATTAGCAGATGGTCAGGAGATTCTTTTGCGTTTACCTAGAGGGACAATATTAAATGATGGTGATATACTTATTGATGAAAACCACAGTATTTATATGAAAATTATTGCTAAACCTGAACCTGTTTTAACTGCTTATGCGGAAATTCCTTTATTATTAAGGGCTGCGTATCATTTAGGAAATCGTCATGTACCTGTGGAAATTACTCCCACTTATTTACGCTTATCTCCAGATCCAGTTTTACAGGCTATGTTGACCCAATTGGGTTTAGAAATTCAAGCGGAAATTGTCCCTTTTCAACCAGAATTAGGTGCTTATGGAAATCACTCTCACTCATAACAATTTTTTGGCGATTTTACAATTAGCTAGTCCCGCTTTACCTGTAGGTGCTTATGGTTATTCGGAAGGTTTGGAAATATTAGTAGAAAATGGTACTATTACTAATATAGAAAATCTCAAACATTGGCTCAAATCTGAGTTAATTTATGGTTCAATTCGTCTAGATGCTGGGGTAATTGTTAGGGCTTTTCAATCTGCAAAAAACGATGATCTAAAGGCTTTAAAACGCTGGAATTTATGGTTATCGGCCGCCAGAGATACGGAGGAATTACGGGCTGCTAATTGGCAAATGGGACGTTCTCTGATGCAATTATTAAGTAAGCTAGAACCGGAAATTTTACCTTTAGTCCATGCTGTGGGTTATCCTAGTAATTATGCGATCGCTTTTGCTATAGCTTGCGCTTATTGGGATATAAATATTCAGGCCTGTTTATTAGCTTATTTACACAGTTGGGCTAATAATTTAATTACGGCTGGGATCAAACTTATTCCTCTGGGACAAACTGCGGGACAAGAATTATTACTGGGTTTACAACCTTTATTAACCACTACTGTGGAGGAAATTTTGCTCATGGAAGATGATGATTTAGGATGTTGTAATTGGGGTTTATCTTTAGCAAGTATGCAGCACGAAATCCAGTATACTAGATTATTTAGGAGTTAAAAACTATGACTGCTTTGAGAATAGGGGTTGCAGGTCCAGTGGGTTCAGGAAAAACAGCTTTAGTAGATGCTTTATGTAAGAATTTACGGGAAAAATATCAGTTAGCAGTAGTGACAAATGATATCTATACTCAAGAAGATGCTCAATTTTTAGTTCGTTCTCAAGCTTTAGAAAGCGATCGCATTTTAGGAGTAGAAACGGGAGGTTGTCCCCATACTGCTATCCGTGAAGATGCTTCTATGAATTTAGCCGCAATTGAACAATTAGAAGAGAAATTTACCAATTTAGATTTAGTCTTTTTAGAAAGTGGTGGAGATAATTTAGCTGCTACTTTTAGTCCTGAATTAGTAGATTTAACCATTTATGTCATTGATGTGGCTGCTGGTGATAAAATCCCCCGTAAAGGTGGTCCAGGTATCACTAAATCTGATTTATTAGTAATTAATAAAACCGATCTTGCTCCCTATGTGGGTGCTGATTTGAATGTTATGGAACGAGATGCAAAAAAAATGCGCGGTGACAAACCTTTTGTTTTTACAAACCTGAAAACTCAAACTGGTTTAGGAGATGTAATTCAGTTTGTGAATGCAGCTATTTGTTAATTGTCAGAAATGGCTAACGCCACGCTTCGCTATCAGGATTTACAGGATTAAAGGATTTTCAGGATGTGATTGATTTGCTTTCAGAAACAAACATAGATTTATTATGATTCTAAATCATTGATTAATTCTTCTATAGCTTGGCTTTTTAGTTCTTTATTAGGGAGAAAATAAAACACTTTTTTAAAGTTTCTATATTTGCATTTTTAATGAACCATTCATCACTGGGATTGTCTATCAAGCTAAAATGAAGCTTTAAACGGTCATTTATAGCATCTTTATCTGCTCTTTCTAATTGTCCTTTTCGTTAGCGTTTAACATTACTTCAATCTTAATTAGTCAAGAAATTAAATAGTGTGACGTAAAATAGAATGGAAAGGTAGTTATAATTGGATATTAAGGTTTTTTCTTTCCCTGTTACCCCTGATAAATTTTCTTGTAAAAATCAACCTGAATGATTATATGTATAATTACAAACAAGCTATTTTATCATTATTTCTAGTAGTGTCCTGCACTATTATTAGCAGTTGTGATACTAATAATACCGCTAATAACCCAACTCCAGAAACCACACCCAATAGCAAAATTAACCCCATTCCTGAAAAAGAACCACAAAAGTCTCCTATTCCCGCAATTGAGCCATTTTCCACCAATTCCCATAGTAAAGCTATTTCCGGGAAAACTACCAACGTTACCTTATACATAAGTGATGATCAATGTCAAGAGCTAATTGCTAAAAAAGCCGAGGTTTCCGCAGCAGAACCCATGAATGAGTCCATAGGTAAAATATTCAAAGAACAAAATACAGCAGACTTTAGCGTATCTGGTTATCGTGTAAATGTGAAAAATGGTGTTGCTACTGTTGATATTCGAGTATCACCAGAATCAAAACGACAATTATCTTCCCTTTCGAGTTGTGAACAGTTTGCATTGTTTAGTAGTGTTCGCAAAACCCTAATGAGCAATTCTGAGTGGAAAATTAAAGATGTCCGCTTTACCGAACGTGGAGAAGATATTACCCTCTAAGGAACGTGAATTAAAGCTAAGTTTCTATCATTTATTGCATTTCGTTTAACTCAACTGGGAAGAGACTGCTTGGATCAACAAATACTCGAAGAGTATATATTAGAGTATATTGAAAATATGCTCTCTACTCACCCAGGGGGTTTTCATTCTCCAAAATTGCGATGTCTACGGCGAGCGAAGCTATCTCCATAACCTTTTGACCATCAATATTTGGGCTTGTTTTTCATATTAATTAATCAAAAATTAGGAATGATAGCCGATCAAGATTTGCTGTGAAATAAAATCTAAGAAGATATCTCTTATTTTCCTAACAAATTGAAGAATGTTTCTTTATCAATACCAACATCTTGAATCATTCCTATTAAAGTACCTTGTTTAATATCTTTTCCTGAATGAATAGGAATAACAACTCTACGCCCATCATTATGCTTGTAAATGGCGTGACTCCCTTTTTGGCGATCAAAATAAAAACCTAATTTTTCAACAACTTTAATAAAGTCTTTAGCTTTGACGCTGGGAAAAATACTCATACTAAAACACTTAATGGCTTAACAATATAATCTTCTTTAGGGATAGGTTGATGATCAGCCATTAGACTTTCAAGATATAATTCTACAGCTTCTGTTATATTGGCGATCGCTTCTTCAAAAGTATCTCCTTGGGAATGACAACCCTTAAGAAGAGGACAAAAAGCGTGATAACCTCCGTCTTCTTCCCTTTCGAGAATGACGGTGTAATTGTAAACTTTTTTATCGTTGTTATTCATATACCGTAAGTTTCTCACCAAAATCTATTTCATTATAAACTGTTTTGATAAATTCGCTAAAGGTTGCAGATTTTAGTGTATCTGGTTATCGTGTAAATGTAAAAAATAATGATGTATAGATTTGAAAAACTCAGTTTAACGGAGGTTCAAGCAATGCTAGGAATTTCATTAGAAAAAAGTCGCGCTTACCAGGAAATTAAACAAGAGGCACGGGAAGAAGGAAGACAAGAAGGAAGACAAGAAGGACTACAACAAGCAACTTTAAATTTAGTAATTCGACTGTTAACTAAACGGTTTGGAGAATTACCAGCAGATGCACATGATTCCATTTCTGTTTTACCATTACCTGTACTAGTAAGTCTCAGCGAGGCATTATTGGATTTTACCAGTCTCCATGATTTGCAGGTTTGGTTAGATCAGGTAAAGCAGTAAAGTATTTCTGATGGCAATTTTTCGGTTATGGTAGGGGTTTAGCAATGCTGAACCCTCATAAAAATGACCACAATCACAATATAGCACCCTGTGTATTTAGGTATCTTCAGAATAAACTCAGCATGGTAAAGATTTTCTGCTGATTTTACCCAAAAGCAAAAACACTCTATTAAGATATAAAGGTCTTGAGTCAACGGTCAAAAATCTATGGATGTCAAGCTGATTTTAGTGGTTTTAACTGTTATATTTACGGTTTCGTGCTTATTCTTTGGTACGAAAAATGGCTTCTATGATTCCAAAAACTATCACGGTAATGGTTCTGCACATTAACAGGAGTAATAATTTACGTTTCCAACTTTCACAACTCTACTGAAGAATATTGCTAACAGCCAATTTTCTCAGCTATTAGTTTGATTGAGGGGAGGATCATGATCAATAATATATCAATTGATGCTGAAGAAACCGCCAATGAGTTAGAATGTTTACCCTACAGCGTTCAGCATCAAAATGAAGGGGTGTGTCTACTAGTCAGAATGGGTCCCCACCGAATTCTGCTGGATTTTGGCCTGGCAAATATTTTACCTGTAACTAAGGACTTGACTAAATCACCACAATGTGCTATTCCATCTACACCAGCGGATTTAGTGATAGTTAGTCATGCTCATCCAGATCATGCTAGAGGTTTATTTGCGCTACATCAAGCTTTCCCAGCGTTACCTATATATGCTAGTGAGGTGACAACGAAGTTATTACCACTAAATTGGAAAGAAGCAGAACTAGGGAACATTCCCTCATTTTGTCAAGCCTTACCATTGCGATCGCCTATAGAAATTAAAGCAGGTTTAATAGTAGAATTATTCCCCGCAGGACATTTACCCGGCGCTGTGGCTATTCTCTTAACCTACCACACCCCCAACAGAGATTATAAATTACTTTATACTGGTGATTTTTTCCTCTCTAATTCCCGATTAGTCGAAGGATTGCGACTCGATGAATTACGAGGTTTAAATTTAGACGTGCTGTTAATTGAAGGTAGTTATGGCACATCTCGTCATCCCCATCGTCGTCACCAAGAAAATCAACTAGCCGAAAGGATTCATCGCGCTATCAGTTCCAGCGGACTAGGGGAGAACTCTTCAGTAATTTTACCAACTCCAGTATTAGGTTTAGGTCAAGAATTACTCATGTTGTTACGTTCCCATCATCACTTTACAGGTAGAGATTTAGACATTTGGGTAGATGGTGAGGTAGGGACTGGTTGCGATGCTTATTTAGAAATTTTAACCCATCTTCCCGCTTCAGTACAAAACTTTGCGCGTCATCAACCTTTATTTTGGGATGAACGGGTAAAACCCCGTGTCAGAAGATTAAAGCCGGAAAATTTAGCAACTTTAGGTACATCTCCCTGTATTGTTATTACAGATTATTCGGCAGATTTACGTAAGTATGCCCAACCAAACAGCGGTAATTGGCTGATTCTTGTCCCGGAAAAGACTAATCTGCTTAATCAGCAATATTTAGCACCAACAAAAATTGAAACCTACCTGTTAGCGCAACATAGTGATGGACCTGGAACAACCCAGCTAATTCATAATTTACGACCTCAGCACGTTATTTTTGTGCATGGTTCTCCTAGTTACCTAGCGGACTTAACTTGTTTAGAAGAATTACAAAACCGCTATCATGTTCATTCACCCGCCGCCGGAACTTTGGTAGAATTACCGATTGGAGAGACGTTTTTACAACCAGATGCTCCAGAAACTAATTATGGGGGGGAATTGACGGAACTGGGAACTGTGATTACTATTACGCTTCCAGATACCTTAACAACCGATCCTCGCTGGCGACAATTTGCTGATACGGGTTTAATAGCAGCCCGTTGGCAAGGTGAAGATTTGGTATTACGGGGGTTATCCCCACGAGAATTATTAAACTCAAATAGCCTTCGTCCTCATGCTGGTGATGTTGACTGCTGCGGTAATTGCATACA
The DNA here is from genome assembly GCF_014696755.1 of Anabaena sp. FACHB-1391. Taxonomy (NCBI): domain Bacteria; kingdom Bacillati; phylum Cyanobacteriota; class Cyanophyceae; order Nostocales; family Nostocaceae; genus Anabaena; species Anabaena sp. FACHB-1391. The sequence continues at coordinate 20,834 of NZ_JACJQS010000004.1, forward strand.
CCAAAGGGGACAACGGTGTTGGAATTCCGCCGCCCCCTTATATAATTTCAAAGTTACCCTTGACGGATACTGTCCTGCTTTTGAACGCTTGACGTGAATTTAATTTAGAAGCGTTTAATCTGGATTTAGGTCAGTATAAGGGTTATGAATGCGCTCGGCTTCTGGACAGTCATCAGTTGTCAGCGGTTCTATATTACCGCGTTGTACTGAAGATAATTTTTGAGTGACAGATCCGATGCTTTCGAGACGAACCATTTCCTCCCAAGAACAAACTTCATCTTCCTCGTCTGTTTCATAGCGTAAAGTCACTAAATCACCCTCGATATCAATAATGCGGGCCCGCTCTATCCAGCGCTGTTGATCCCGCAAAAAAACACATACCTCCCGCCCGTCGCAACACAGTTGATAAATCTTGCGGTGTAGCATGTAGTGCTTCTGCCTTTTTATACAACGTAGTTAAACCTGTCAGATTTGGGTTTGATGCCGGGAATATCAACCTTTAACAGGTGAAGTTCACGGTCAGAAACCAGGAAACCAGTAAGTTTAGTGACTCAATTTTACCACTTATTTTTAGTCATTAGTGCTAGATGAAAGTTTGGGTCTTAATTTTCAGTTTACCGCATTAGTAAAACGGTTGTACAAACTGTCAACACAGATATTTTTCCTTGATTTGATGTTTCCAGCGAGAAAGTTAGCTATTCCCGACAAAAACATTATTTTTACCCATGATAACATTATTTCCTATTTCTTGGCAGAATTTTAACATTATTTGCGATCAGGTGTGTATAATTTACATTGGTCTAATTTAGGCTAAAAACTGCCGGAAATCTTCATCTTGCTCGCTCAATTGCACCCAATCTAAGTTAAGGGCTTGAAATTTCTCGACTAGGCGATGGCAGGCGGGACGTTCTGTGGCATAATGACCAGCATCAATTAAAATTATACCCAGATCACGGCTTTCTTGGAATTGATGAAATTTACAATCAGAAGTTAAGTAAACTTGGGCATTAGTTTTGACCACTGCTGAAATAAAGCCCGCCCCAGAACCCCCTAAAACCGCTACACGAGAAATTTTCTGTTTTAAATCCGCTGTGGGTGAAAAAATCAAATGGGGTGAATTTAGTTGGATTTGAATATGATGAAGTAACTCTTGTAATGTTAACGTAGATTCTAGCATTCCTACACGCCCATAACCTAAACCCGATTGAGTAGGGATAATGGGTGATACTTGTTGAAGTTGGAGAATTTGCGCTAAAACATCAGCAGTTCCATCTGCTACTTGGTCAAAATTAGTATGCGCGGTGTAAATACCAATATTGTGGGTAAAAGCTAACCGCATGATTTCCGTTAAAGCTTCCCCAGTGCGGAAAGATTTGGGGGGATGAAAAATCAGGGGATGATGGGCGAAAATAAGATTAGCATGGAGAGCGATCGCTTCTTGGATAACTGCTAAAGTTGGAGTTAGACAGACTAAAACCCGTGCTTCTTGGTCTAAAATACCGGGTTCAACTTGCCAACCGCAATTATCCCAACTTTCGCACCAAGAAGGATTTGCCCATGTTTCAAACCAGATAATTAAATCAGCAACTTTCATTAAATTCAAATAAATCAATAGTAGATTAAACGTATTTAATTATAATCCCATTGGGGAAGATAACCTAAAAAACTGCTTTTTGATCCAGAAAGATACACTGACTAAACTAATTAAGACTGGAACTTCTACCAAAGGTCCAATTACAGCAGCAAAAGCCACACCAGATTTAATTCCAAATACAGAAATAGCCACAGCTATCGCTAATTCAAAATTATTACCAGCAGCGGTAAATGCCACACTAGCAGCTTTTGCATAGTCGGCTTTAATTTTCCATGCCAGATAAAAACTACTCAAAAACATGAATAGGAAATAGATAATCAAGGGAATGGCAATGCGGACAACATCTAGAGGAATCTGCACAATTAAATTACCCTTTAAACTAAACATTACCACAATGGTAAATAAGAGAGCAATTAGAGTAATGGGACTAATTTTGGGAATAAACTGATGATGATACCACTGCTTACCTTTAGCTTTTACTAAAATACAGCGAGTCGTAAATCCAGCTAAGAAAGGAATGCCTAAATAGATAAAAACGCTGTTGGCAATTTCTCCAATACTGATATTTATAATACTTCCTTGTAAGCCAAATAAAGGCGGTAAAATAGAAAGAAAAAACCAGGCATAAAGGCTGTAAAATAAAACTTGAAAAATACTGTTAAAAGCAACAAGTGCGGCCGTATATTCAGTATCTCCTTTAGCTAAATCACTCCAGACAATTACCATAGCAATACAAGGGGATAATCCAATTAGGATTAAACCAGTCATATATTCAGGTTGATCGCGTAGGAAAAGAATAGCAAGTATAAACATCACCATTGGGGCAATTATCCAAGTTAGGGATAATGATAGTCCGAGAATTTTCCTATTACGAAATACATCACCTAACTCTTCATATTTTACCTTTGCCAATGGGGGGTACATCATTAAAATTAAACCAATGGCAATCGGGATGTTAGTTGTTCCCAGTTGGAAATGATTGATAAAAACTTCTATAGTGGGGAAAAAATATCCTAAACCAACTCCAATAACCATTGCCAGAAATATCCACAATGTCAAAAAGCGATCAAGAAAAGAAAGGCGTTTGATGGTGTCTTTTTTAATTATATATTCCACTTAATTTACCTGTATAATTTTAGTTTTATATCTCCGACTTATTGGAGAATTTGGGGATCTTATTGTGATGATAAAATGCGTATTTATTGTAAATTAATATTTAGGCAAGAGGCAAAAACTGTCACCAAATTGCCCATTACCAAATTTAAAGTCAAATAAATTTTGGAGTCATCCAACTAGGGTAAGATATACCTGTTTCCATAGCATATCTTTATGCTGAGAAATATCAGTCTCCATCTCCAGCTTTCCAAGCTATAGCTTTACTGGGTTGAGGATTAGGTAACTTCAGAGAAACTAAACCTGCTGCTAATACGAAAAACATTGATGTCCATAGACAACCAACCAGTCCAAATATTTGATAAACCAAACCTGATAACACAGTACCCACAAGACGACCACCGGAGTTTGCCATATAGTAAAAACCGACATTTAAAGCAACTTTATCATCATCAGTAAATGCCAAAACTAGATAGGAGTGAACAGCAGAATTAAAAGCAAATACCACACCAAAAACCAGAAGTCCAGCAATAATAACCAGATTAGCAGGTAAACCTAATTGTAATGCCAGAGCGATCGCACCGGGAACAGCGGTTAATGTAAATGTCCAAAATCGAATAGTTTGAGATTGGGGTGGACGGCCAGAACCAAAACGCTGCATGAGTGTTGGTGCTAAAAACTGAATCATGCCATAACCAATCACCCAACAAGCCAAAAATCCTCCTACCTGATAAAACGACCAGCCTAAAGTCCCCCGTAAAAAAACTGGTAAAGCCACAACAAACCATACATCTCTAGACCCAAACAAAAAGAATCGTGCAGCCGAGAGAATATTGATTTCCGGGCTTTTAGAAAAAAGTTGACTAAATTTGACCTTTTTCTTGATTTTGCCCATGGCTTTAGGCAACATTAACCCAGAAAACATAATTACAGCCAGTCCCCCAGCCATAATCCACAGAGAACTAATAAAGCCAACTGAACTCAGCAGGGCGCTACCAAGAAAGAATCCCACTCCTTTTAAAGCATTTTTAGAACCCGTTAGTACAGCCACCCATTTAAACAAAGATGATTGGGCTTCTTGAGGCACAACCAAGCGAATAGCACTTTTAGAACTCATTTTCGTTAAGTCCTTAGCAATTCCCGAAAATGCCTGTGCTACCATCACATAGAGAACCGCGAACCACTGCACCCAAGCTGGATTGAGAAAAGACAGCATCATCAAAGAAAACACCTGTAACCCAATACCAGTGTAAAGAGTCACCTTTAAACCAAACTGAGAACCAATCCAACCGCCGAGAAAGTTTGTAACAACTCCAAATACCTCATAGAACAGGAATAAAAAAGCAATTTGGATGGGTGTATAACCGATTTGATTAAAATAGAGTAACACCAACATTCGCAAAGCCCCATCGGTCAAAGTGAAGCCCCAATATGCCAGTGTTACCAGAATGTAATTCTTGAAATTAGAATTAGAAGCTGTAGTAGAAGCCATGATTAAAAATTCAAAGTTGTCAATATAGTACGAGTTAAAAGTTAGAGAAATGGGGTAAATTAAATACCCCAAAATCTTGACAAAAAACCATTATTACTACAAACTTAAAGCCACCTTTCGTGCTAATTCCATCATGCGGTTAACATAACCCCATTCATTGTCATACCAAGCCAATATCTTGACTTGAGTTTCATTGACAACCATTGTCGACAGGGCATCAATAATCGCAGAACGAGGATCATCTTTATAATCAATAGACACTAAAGGACGTTCTTCATAACCCAAAATTCCTATTAATGGTTCTTGGGTTGATGCAGTTTTTAATAAACTATTAACTTCCGCAACTGTGGTAGGACGAACTACTTCAAATACACAATCTGTGAGGGAAGCATTTAACAAAGGCACACGCACAGCTAAACCATTTAATTTACCATTCAATTCTGGATAAATTAAACCAATAGCTGTAGCTGAACCGGTGCTAGTGGGAATTAATGACATACTTGTAGCCCTAGCCCGACGCAAATCTTTATGAGGTGCATCTACAATAGTTTGGGTATTAGTATTATCGTGAATTGTGGTAATTACTCCATGTTTAATTCCCAAGCCTTCATGAATTACTTTTACTACTGGGGCTAAACAATTAGTAGTACAAGAAGCTGCTGTTAATAAATGATGTTTTTCAGGTTCATAAAGATGATCATTCACTCCCATGACAATATTTAAAGCCTCTTCTTTAACAGGTGCAGCGACAATTACTTTTTGCACACCTCTTTGAAAATAAGGGTCAAGGGTAGCAGGTGTTCTAAACTTACCAGAACATTCTAAAACTATATCAACACCAAGGTCTTCCCAAGGAACTTCACCCGGTTGGGAATGTTCAGTAAAACGTAGGTATTTACCATCAATAATAACCTGGTTTTCTCCAGATTCTACTTCTGGTGTCCAACGCCCATGTACAGAATCAAATTTGAGTAAATGTGCTGCTGCTTTTGTTCCACCTTTGGTTTCATTAATGTGGACAAATTCTATTTCTGGCCAATTCCAAGCAGCACGAACGGATAACCTTCCCATGCGCCCAAATCCATTAATTCCTACTCTAATTGTCATGATTTTTATTAATCCTTAAAATTGCTTTTGTTTGCGTAATAATTCCCCAAGGGTGAGGTTAAATTCTGACTTACCACCAAATACTGTTCCGACTTTACCTTTGTACAAGTGAACATAATCAAGTTTGTAAGCTTCCTCTGATAAAGGAACATAGCCCACAGAATTAGCTATTTTTGCAGCGTTTTTAATGTAGAAATCGGCAAATTTATAAACCACAGTTTTGTTTTTACTAGACCAAAGATTCACATATATAAATAAAGGTCGAGAAAGTGGTTGATATTTAGCTTTTTCTACTGTTTCTGGTGATGGTAAAATAGCACCTTTGCCACTATTAACTGCTACGACTTTTAACTTATCTTTGTTTTCTGCATAGTAAGCATAACCAAAGTACCCTAAAGCTTCAGGTTCTTTACTGATACCTGCCACTAAAACTTCATCATCTTCAGTAGCTATGTAATCTTTGCGACTGGATCTGGCTTTACCAACAATTGCTGCGGTAAAATAGTCAAAAGTCCCAGACTTATCACCAGCGCCGTATAATTTGATTGGACGGTCTGGCCAAGAAGCGCGTACTTGATTCCATTTTGTAATTTTTCCTTCAGCGCTGGGTTCCCAGATTTTTTTTAATTCGGCTATTGTGATATCTTTTGCCCAGGTGTTCTGGGGGTTAACAGCGATAGTTAAGGCATCAAAAGCTATGGGTAATTCCATGTAGCTTATGCCTTTTTTTTTACAATCTGCCATCTCCGACTGGTTAATTGGCCGCGAAGCATTATTGATGTCTATTTTGCCTTGACAAAATTTTTCAAAACCACCGCTAGTACCGGAAATACTTACTTTAACCTGACTATTGTTTTCGGAATTAGCCTGATATGCTTTGACTACAGCCTGGGTAATAGGATATACTGTACTAGAACCATCTACTTTAATAACCCCCTCTGTGGTGGAGTTAGGCTGAATATTATCAGTAGAATTAGTAGAATTAGACGTAGTTGTACAACTAGTTGTCAATATTAGCATTCCCAGAGCTAAGACTAATTTTTTTGCTGTTTTCTTCACTGATTTAACCTGTATAATTAGTGAGTAGATTATTAAGCCTGTTTGCTTCTCATTTCAAAAAAAATTGATATGTCAAGGTTTACTCTACCATGAAGATGTAAAAATTCATCAAAAAAAATTGATGTACTGTTTATAAGCAGCAGAAAGAATGTTTTTAACCCGTTGCTAGTTTCTAGGACAAAAAGACGTTTGTTCACCAACGGCAATCCGAGTGGTAGATTTTGAACTAAAGTGAAGTAGAAGCCTTTTCCTGGCGTGGAGAATCACAAATTGTGAAGTTACAGCGACCAATATTAGTGGGAGGACTAGGACTATCGTTCTCCCTGTGGATGTTAGACAGTTGGCATGATTCAATAGTTCAAGTAGGAGAGTTGGGAATTTTGACTGCTTTGGCTGTTGGTGGGGGTTTATGGTTATTGCGGAAAAATCAGCCCCCATTAGGTGAACAGCCTTGGGATATACTTGTAGATCCCAGGGCTGTAGTCCAAGCGATCGCCCAAACAAATGTAATAATTAATCAAATTGCTCAAGAATCAGCTGATCATCCTTCTTTAGCAATTCTCCGCGAAAATCTCGCTAAATTGCCTTTAGAATTGGCAAGAAAGGAAATTACCGTGGCGGTTACTGGCGGCAAATCCGTAGGTAAAAGTACGATTATCAAAGTTCTGAAAAATACCTCAATTTCCACAGGAATGTCTTTACATTTTACGGAAACAGTGGCTTTATTTTCGGCACTTGGTGAAAATTCTGATGTCGTTACTTTATCAGAAATTCAGAAATCTGATGTTGTCTTATTTCTGACTAATGGTGATCTGACCGATTCAGAATTTCAGGTTTGGGAACAATTAAAAACCGCAAAACAGCCCACATTGCTGGTTTTCAACAAACAAGATCAATATCAACCTTCAGAACGCGCTACAGTTTTACAATCATTAAAACAGCGCCTGGGTGTAAATGTAGTTGGGACTGCGGCCTGTCCGGTAGCTGTGAAAGTGCGAAAACATCAAGAAGATGGTTCTTTCCAGGAATGGATAGAACAACCAACCCCAGATATCCAGCAGTTAACACAACAGTTAGAACTGATTGGACAACAAGGGGAGCAACTAGTTTGTAATACCACACATCGTCAAGTATTATTGCTGAAGAGTCAAGCTAAAAATTGTTTAAATGTTCTGAGACGCGATCGCTCCGTACCGATTATAGAACAATACCAATGGATTGCAGCGGCAGCGAACTTTGCTAACCCTGTCCCAGGGTTGGATCTTCTCGCCACTGCGGCCATTAATGCTCAAATGGTGATAGACCTGGGTAATATTTATCAGCAGAAAATTTCCTGGGAACAAGGACAACAAATAGCCAGAACCATGGGAAGTTTGATGTGGAAATTAGGTTTGGTGGAACTTTCAACTAAAGCTGTAACGGGTATTCTGAAAACTAATGTTGCTACCTTTGTCGCTGGGGGAATGGTAGAGGGAGTTAGCGCTGCTTACCTAACCAGAGTAGCAGGATTAAGTTTAATAGAATATTTCCAAGAGCAAGAAATTGCTTTAGAATCGGGAGATGCCTTAAATCTGGAGAAATTACGTCAAGTTTTACCAACAGTATTCCAACAAAACCAGAAAATGGCTATTTTGGAAGCCTTTGTCAAGCAAGGTGTGAAACGCTTATTACCGGAAGTAAAACCAGCGGAAGTTGTAGCTTAACCTTTCAGATCCCGAACTTCTTCAAGAACTCCGGGATCTGGGTCATGATATAATCATCAGCATAAATGATGAGAATATACTTAAATTAATCTCTGCTGTATCTACCACCACCCAGCTATGAACCAGATATGCTGTCTCAACCCGGAGTGTCATAACCCACCCCTTCCTGAACAGACCAAATTTTGTACCAACTGCGGAGTTCCCTTAGTAGTGTTGAGAAACCGCTATCAACCAGTTAAACCCTTGGGTGGTGGAGGATTTGCTAAAACTTATTTAGCGGTAGATATTGACAAATTAAACGAAAAGTGCGTAGTTAAACAACTGGCACCCCAAACCCAGGGAACAGCGGGACTAAAAAAAGCTACAGAATTATTTTTACAAGAAGCACAGCAATTACAACAACTCGGTGAACATCCCCAAATTCCCGCCTTACTAGCCTATTTTACAGAAAATAGTCGCCTGTATTTGGTACAACAATTTATTGATGGTGAGAATTTACTCACAGAATTAGAAAATCAGGGAATATTCAACGAGTCAAAAATCCGCACTTTATTACAGGATTTATTGCCAGTTCTCACAGTATTTCATAATCAAGGTATTATTCACCGGGATATTAAACCAGAAAATATCATGAGTCGTCGCAGTGATGGCAAATTTATATTAATTGATTTTGGCGCATCCAAGCAATTACAGGGAACGGTGAAAACAGGCACATCAATTGGTACTTTTGGATACGCGCCTTTAGAGCAGATGCAGGGTGGTAAAGTATATCCTGCTAGTGATTTGTATAGTATTGGTGTAACTTGTTTTCATTTGTTAACAGGAGTTCACCCTTGGCAACTTTGGCAGGAAGATGGTTATAAATGGGTAAAAGAATGGCGTAATCATTTACAATCACCCCTGAGTTCAGAATTAGGGCAAATTTTAGATCAGCTATTACAAAAAGAAGCTCAACAGCGTTATCAGTCTGCTGAAAAAGTTTTACAAGATCTAAACCCCCTCCCCGCAAGGGAAGTAAGAACCCCACCCCCTAACCCCCTCCCCGCAAGGGAAGTAAGAACCCCACCCCCTAACCCCCTCCCCGCAAGCAAGGAGGGGGAACTAAAATCATCCTGTGGAATGGACTACAGGAAACTGCGTGACTACCTCGCACAAGGAAAATGGAAAGAAGCAGACAAGGAAACAGCACGGGTAATGTTAGCAGTTGCGAAGCGGGAAAAGGAAGGTTGGTTAGATGATAAAAGTATTGATAATTTTCCCTGTGCAGACCTCCGTACCATTGACCAGTTGTGGGTAAAATACAGTGGTGGTAAATTTGGGTTTTCAGTGCAGAAACGAATTTATCAAAGTTTCGGTGGAACGAGAAAATATAATTTGGAAATATGGGAGAAGTTCGGGGACAAGGTAGGATGGAGAAAGGGAGGCTACTGGTTGTACTACAAAGATATTACTTATGACAAGAAAGCACCAGAAGGCCACCTCCCGGTGAGACCTGGTAAGGCGCGGAACGTGGGTTGGTTGTGGGGGGTGGGGTGGGAGGTCGTGCTGTCTTCTCTTTGCGGGTCTGGTGCTGTCTTCTCTCGCGTTGAGACTTGTAAGTTGAGATGGTTACTATTACGAATTATAAACAGGTAATTTTCCACAAAGTCTTGCCGGTTCTGGGTTTTCGATACCTGGTACTTGAGAATAGTCAAAAAATCAGAAAAGATGTAGTACAGTTTGTGGGGTGCATTAGGAGCGCGAAAAGATGAGAAAATATACAAATAAATTAACTACGCGACGTAACGCACCATTAATATTGTCACAAATCAGGATACCCCAGGATTTCAGGATTTACAGGATTTTATTTTGTGGTTAAAGTTACCCGATTTCTCAGATAATTAATGTTAGTAAATGATAAGATTAATAAAACAAGTCGGAGATCTGAATCTCTCAATTGTTAGAATCATTATCCAATATTTACCCAACTTCTAAAAGCCTTTAATGTCGCATTTCTGCCTATAGTTCGACTTTTTTCTAAATATTGAGGAATAACTGCAATTAAAGGTAAATTAGGAAAATTTAAACTAGATTTAGATTCCACATAAACACCATCTTGTAAAATATTAATTTGCAAAATTCCGTTTTCAAACCGCCATACTTCAGGAACTTTTAAACCTTGATATATATTCAAATGGGTACGGGAAGTAATATCAATTTCTAAAGCTAAATCTGGAGGAGGGTCAATTGTTAAATCCAATCTTTTTTTCCCCCGAATTACAGCTTCATTTTGAATATAAAAACATTGATCAGGTTCTATACCTTGTGCCATAAATTGATTTTTAAAGGTCGTAGAACCAAGACATCTAAACTCAATATTTAATTCTTCAAGTAAAGCCTTAACTAAATCACTAATAATTTCTTTATCAAATTGATGTTCTGGTAAAGGACTGATAATTTCTAATCTTCCCCTATCATAAGCAATTCGCGCAGCACGGTGTTCTCCCAATTCTTCAATAATTGTTTCTAATTCTTTCCAAGTCACATTTTCTAATATAACTCTTTGTCCTGGTGGTACATGAATGCGCTTTAATTCTAACAACATCATTGCCACTCCTTATAATTTGAATTTTTTAACATTATAACATCGGATATCCCCAACTTCTTGAAGATGTCGGGGATCTAACCAAGGCCATGATATAATTACCATGATATAATTCAATTAATCTTCACCATATCTACAAGGGTATGATTATTTGGCAACCAGGGCAACAAATTAATAACGGTAGATTTATCATTCAAGGTAAACCCTTGGGTAGTGGTGGTTTTGGAACTACCTACAAAGCCTTAGAACCTAGCAGGGGTAAATTATACGCCATTAAAACCCTCAATCAGCAAATGCAATTGCAAGAGGACTTTGCAGAACAACAGGTTAAGTTTATTAACGAAGCCTTGACAATTAAAGGTTTTGATCATCAGCATATTCTCAAAGTCCATGAAGTCATTCAAGCAGGTGAGCTTTTTGGCGTGGTGATGGAATATATTGATGGAGTAACTTTATTTCAATATCTTCGACAAAAGGGACAACTTACCGAAAGCGAAGCACTATTATATATAGATCAAATTGGTCAGGCTTTAGAATATATTCACGCTAAAGGCAGTTTACACCGGGACATTAAACCTGCAAATATTCTCTTACGCCAAAATAAACAAGAAGCGGTTTTAATTGATTTTGGTTTAACTCGCAGTATTGCTACTAAAAGCATGACAGCTTCTTTAACAGAAGGTTATGCACCTATTGAACAATATCGTCGCAAAGGGAGTTTTGGACCCCATACCGATGTTTATGCTTTAGCTGCTACTTTATATTATCTGCTCACGGCTGACGGACTCAACAAAGAGGGTGAGTTTAGTCCCGTACCCGCACAAAACCGGAAATATGATGATGAACCTTTACCAGCGCCAAGACATTATAATTCTCGCATTAGTCAAAGGGTGAATGATGCTATTTTAGCAGGGATGGAAATAGAACCGGAAAACCGGACTCAGACTGTGTTGAAGTTTCGGGAAAATTTGGGTTTGGTAGTTCAACAACCCATTAATTTTGATATTCAACAACCCATTAATGTAGAGACGTTCCATGGAACGTCTCTACAAACATCTAATATGGACTACAGGAAACTGCGTGACTACCTCGCACAAGGGAAATGGAAAGAAGCAGACGTGGAAACAGCACGGGTAATGTTAGCAGTTGCGAAGCGGGAAGAGGAAGGTTGGTTAAATATTAAAGATATTGATAATTTTCCCTGTGAAGACCTCCGCACCATTGACCAGTTGTGGGTAAAATACAGTGGTGGTAAGTTTGGGTTTTCTGTGCAGAAACGAATTTATCAAAGTTTTGGTGGAACGAGACAATATAATAGGGAAATAAATAAGAAGTTCGGGGACAAGGTAGGATGGAGAAAAGGAGAAGACTGGTTGTACTACAAAAATATTACTTTTGACAAGAAAGCACCAGAAGGCCACCTCCCGAATGGTAACATGATTTACGCAAGTAGCGTGTGTTTTAATAAAGGTTGGTGGTTAGGATTTCTTCTCTCGCGTCGAGACTTGTAGACTGTAACATTTAAGGGTTACAGAAAATTATTAAGTCTGAATCAGGATAACCAGGATTAAAAGATTAACAGGATGGTAATTTATAGATGGTTTGTTTGGTGATGAAAGTTGTATTTGTCACAAATCAGGATAACCAGGATTAAAGGATTGACAGGATGGTAATTTATAGATGGTTTGTTTGGTGATGAAAATTGCATTTGTCACAAATCAGGATAACCAGGATTAAAAGATTAACAGGATGGTAATTTATAGATGGTTTAAATTATTCAAAAACAATCATTCAAAAACATCCTGAAAAATCACCAACTCCCCACCAAAAATCATCCAAAAACATCCTGTAAATCCTCAAATCCTGGACATCCTGATATGGCTAACGCCACACTTCGCTATCAGACAAATAAATTAAATCCTAAATAACTATGTCAGCAAGAGATTTATTTCATCAAGCAGTTGTCAACGCATTATTAAAAGAACAATGGTTAATTACTCATGATCCTTTAGAAATTCAGCTTGAGGAAACAAAACTTAAAATTGATTTAGGTGCAGAAAGACTAATAGCAGCAGACAAAGGAGAGGAAAAAATTGCTATAGAAATCAAGAGTTTTGCAAGCAATTCTCCCGTAAGTGATTTTCATACAGCATTAGGACAATTTCTCAATTATCAAATTATTTTAGAAGAAACTCAATCAGAACGAGAATTATATTTAGCAGTTCCCAATGATACTTATATCTCCTTCTTTCAAACTCGACTTGCTAAAATAGCAGTAGAAAAATATAACATTAAAATTATAGTATATGATCCAATAGCGGAGGTAATTGTCAAATGGCAAATTTAGAACATTATCGTCAATGTATTCAAACCATTCTCAAAGAACATGGCAAATACAAACCAAAATATGATGAAATAGATAATGAATTAATTTTTGATACAAATAATGATCATTATCAATTAATGTATGTAGGATGGAATGGATTCCAAAGAATTTATTACAGCATCATTCATTTTGACATTAAGAATAACAAAATCTGGATTCAACAAAATACCACAGAAACAGATTTAGCTCAAGAATTAGTTAATATGGGAGTACCAAAAGAGGATATTGTTTTTGGTTTACAACCACCATACAAACGTCCTTATACTGGTTATGGGGTAGCTTAATTTCTATTTCTCAAGAAGTCGGGAATCTAACCAACGCCATGATATAACTACCATGATATAATTCAATTAATCTTTACCATATCTACAAGGGTATGATTATTTGGCAACCAGGGCAACAAATTAATAACGGTAGATTTATCATTCAAGGTAAACCCTTGGGTAGTGGTGGTTTTGGGACTACTTACAAAGCCTTAGAACCTAGCACGGGTAAATTATACGCCATTAAAACCCTCAATCAGCAAATGCAATTGCAAGAGGACTTTGCAGAACAACAGGTTAAGTTTATTAACGAAGCCTTGACAATTAAAGGTTTTGATCATCAGCATATTCTCAAAGTCCATGAAGTCATTCAATCAGGTGAGCTTTTTGGCGTAGTGATGGAATATATTGATGGAGTAACTTTATTTCAATATATTAGACAAAAGGGACAACTTACCGAAAGCGAAGCACTATTATATATAGATCAAATTGGTCAGGCTTTAGAATATGTTCACGCTAAAGGTAGTTTACACCGGGACATTAAACCTGCAAATATTCTCTTACGTCAAAATAAACAAGAAGCGGTTTTAATTGATTTTGGTTTAACTCGCAGTATTGCTACTAAAAGTATGACAGCTTCTTTAACAGAAGGTTATGCACCTATTGAACAATATCGTCGCAAAGGGAGTTTTGGACCCCATACCGATGTTTATGCTTTAGCTGCTACTTTATATTATCTGCTCACGGCTGACGGACTCAACCAAGAGGGTGAATTTAGTCCCGTACCCGCACAAAACCGGAAATATGATGATGAACCTTTACCAGCGCCAAGACATTATAATTCTCGCATTAGTCAAAGGGTGAATGATGCTATTTTAGCAGGGATGGAAATAGAACCGGAAAACCGGACTCAGACTGTGTTGAAGTTTCGGGAAAATTTGGGTTTGGTAAAAACCCCACCCCCTCACCCCCACCCCGCAAGGGAAGTAAGAACCCCACCCCCTAACCCCCTCCCCGCAAGCGAGGAGGGGGGACTAAAATCATCCTGTGGAATGGACTACAGCAAACTGCGTGACTACCTCGCACAAGGGAAATGGAAAGAAGCAAACGAGGAAACAAAGCGGGTAATGTTAGCAGTTGCGAAACGGGAAAAAGAAGGTTGGTTAAATGAAGGAAATATTGATAATTTTCCCTGTGAAGACCTTCGTACCATTGACCAGTTGTGGGTAAAATACAGTGATGGTAAATTTGGTTTTTCTGTGCAGAAACGAATTTATCAAGGTTTTGGTGGAACGAGAGAATATAACTCAGACATCTGGGAAAAGTTTGGGGATAAGGTAGGATGGAGAAAAGGAGGGAACTGGTTGTACTACAAAGATAAGAATGAGAGATGGTTGTACTACAAAGATATTACTTTTGACAAGAAAGCACCAGAAGGCCACCTCCCAATGTTGTTTAAATGTAGGCGGGAATTCTGGGAAATGAATATTTTGTGTTTGTGGGTGTGGGGATTGTATGGTGGTGGGATTGGGTTCTTCTCTCGCGTCGAGACTTGTAAACTGTAACATTTAAGGGTTACAGAAAATTATTAAGTCTGAATCAGGATAGCCAGGATTAAAGGATTAACAGGATGGTAATTTATAGATGGTTTGTTTGGTGATGAAAGTTGTATTTGTCACAAATCAGGATAACCAGGATTAAAGGATTGACAGGATGGTAATTTATAGATGGTTTGTTTGGTGATGAAAATTGCATTTGTCTGAATCAGGATATCCAGGATTAAAGGATTAACAGGATGGTAATTTATAGATGGTTTGTTTGGTGATGAAAATTGCATTTGTCTGAATCAGGATATCCAGGATTAAAGGATTAACAGGATGGTAATTTATAGATGGTTTAAATTATTCAAAAGCAATCATTCAAAAACATCCTAAAAAATCCCCAACTCCCCACCAAAAATCATCCAACAACATCCTGTACATCCTCAAATCCTGGACATCCTGATATGGCTAACGCCACGCTTCGCTATCAGACAAATTAAAATCATCAACTCCCCACCAAAAATCATCCAATAACATCCTGTAAATCCTCAAATCCTGGACATCCTGATATGGCTAACGCCACGCTTCGCTATCAGACAAATTAAAATATTAGTACATCACAGATAAAATCAATATCCCGAATAACTCAGACAAAAAATTATGACAATAGCTGACCAAATTTACGCACTTGTAAAAACCCTACCCCCAGCACAAGCTGAAGAAATTCTCAACTTTGCAGAATTTATCCGTAATAAACACCTCAACACTAATCAAAATATCAATAACTCTCAAAATCTCTCTTGGGAAGAATTAGTTTATTCACTAGCTGGAACTTGGAAAGATGATTTTCCCAGTTTAGAAGAAATTCGCAGCAGTACAGGAGAAGATGTTTTAAGGGAGAGTTTCTAAAATGTATGTTTTAGATACCAACACTTTAATTTACTATTTTAAAGGTCAGGGACAAGTTGCTGCAAATTTCGCTAAAATACCAAACCAAGAAATTTTAATTCCTACAATTGTTCTCTTTGAATTACAAGTAGGAATTGCTAAATCAAATTCACCCGCAAAACGCACCCAACAACTGCAACAACTTTTAAACCGCATTAATTTAGTTGATTTTGATAGAGATGCTGCTTTTGCTGCTGCTAAAATTCGCGCTGACTTAGAACAAAAAGGAACTCCTATAGGTCCAATGGATGTTTTAATTGCTGGAATAGCTGTCACATTACAAGCAACTCTAGTTACTCACAATGTGAATGAATTTTCCAAAGTTTCAGGAATGACAATTGTGGACTGGTATTAACTATAATCAAGTTTAAAATTAGGTAACAGAAATATGAAATGCGACATTTGTAATAGCGAAGGTGTACATATCCGCAACGTTACCAGAACTTATGGGAAAGGAGAAGAATTACTAATAATTGAAAATCTACCTATTATTAGTTGTCCTCATTGCGGTGAAAGTTATATAAAAGCAGAAACATTACATAAAATTGAAAAAATTAAACTCAATCGCAAAAATCTTGCAGTTGCACGTTTTATAGATGTTGTAAGTTTAAGTGCGTAGAATTTGTTAGGAATGGGTTAATTGTCACAAATCAGGTGGTTATCGAGCGACTTGTACTGAGCTTGTCGAAGTAAGTCGAGATAATATCCAGGATTAAAGGATTAACAGGATGGTAGTTTATAGATCGTTTAAATTATTCAAAAACAATCATTCAAAAACATCCTGAAAAATCCCCAAGTTCCCACCAAAAATCATCCAATCACATCCTGAGACAAAATAAATTAAATCTTATATAACTATACGCTGTCGCTAACACACCCTACAAAAGAGGCACTGAGGACACGGAGGTAAGAGGTTCAAGTTTACATTATATTAATCGGATCTACATCAATTGTTAGACTAACCGAATTTGGACAAAGCGATCGCACTTCTATCCAGTCTGGTAGGTTTGGTAATGTGTCAGCGGCAAACTTAAGTAATATCTGCCAACGATAACGGTTGGCTACTCGTAATATGTTAGCTGGTGCAGGTCCTAATATCTCAAATTCTGCTTTGTCTTGCAAAAATGTGGCGATAATTTGCGCTGTGTTTTGCACTTGAATGGGATCTAAACTGCTTAACCGCAATAAGATTAATCTCCCATAAGGAGGATAATTAAGGGTTTGTCTTTGTTTTAATTCTTCTTCGGCAAAAGATTGATAATCATGTTTTTGCACTGCTGCAATGATAGGATGTTCTGGGGTGTAGGCTTGGATAATTACTCTACCTGGATCTTCTCCTCTTCCTGCTCTTCCCGCAACTTGGGTGAGGGTTTGAAATGTGCGCTCATTGGCGCGATAATCTGATAAATGCAATAGTCCGTCCGCAGCAACCACACCCACTAAGGTAACTTGAGGTAAGTCTAAGCCTTTGGTGAGCATTTGTGTTCCTACTAATAAATGGGCTTCACCATTAGCGAATTTCGTGAGGAGTTGACGGTGTGAACCTTTGGTACTAGTGGTATCACTGTCAAAACGAATTATTTTCAGGTGGGGAAATTGTTTGGTTAATTCCTGCGCTACCCTTTGAGTACCACTTCCGAAAAATTTTAAATAAGGGGAACTGCATTCAGGACAATGGGGAGGATGTAAGCGCCCATAATTACAATAATGACAACGTAATAATTCTGGCGCTCCCTCTTCTACATGATGATAAGCCAAGGATACATCACAGTGGGGACACTCTAACACATATCCACAACTACGACAAGATACAAATGTACTATGTCCCCGCCGATGAATAAATAATATTCCCTGTTGTTGCTTTGCTTCTAATTGTTGTAAAGCATCTTGCAGCTTTCTACTAAAAATAGACCGGTTTCCCTCTTTCAATTCCTGACGCATATCTACGATTTCCACGGGGGGTAATGGCCGGGAGTGAATGCGTTCTGGTAATGATAGATATTGTTGATTTCTGCTTACCCAACTTTCTAAAGAGGGAGTTGCTGAACCTAAAATCAGTGTACAATGTTCTAATTCGGCTCGCCATTGGGCGACGGTGCGAGCGTGATAGGTGGGAATGGGAGCATCTTGTTTAAAGCTGCTGTCGTGTTCTTCGTCCAGGATAATTAAGCCTAAGTTGGGTAAAGGTGCGAAAATGGCGCTGCGAGTCCCAATGATGATTTGTGGTTCTCCTGTGAGCATTTGTCTCCAGGTGTCGTAACGTTCACCGTCGGAAAGGGCGCTATGATAAACGTGGACTTTGTTCCCAAATCTAGCGCGGAATCTGTCTGTGAGTTGGGGTGTGAGTCCAATTTCGGGAACTAAGACGAGGGCGGATTTTCCTTGTTCAAGTAGGGGTGATATGGCTTGTAAGTATACTTCCGTTTTGCCTGAACCTGTTATCCCGTGTAACAATACTTTACTAAATCCAGTTAAGGAAGTAATAGTTTCTAAGGCGTGATTTTGCGCTGGTGTTAAGGATTTCGCCCAATCTCCGGCTATTGCGGGTCCTGTTTCTCTACGTAATATTTCTTTTTCTTCAATTATTATATAACCTTTATCTAATAAGGCTTTGAGTGTGGAAGTGCTGGTACTACAAAGTTGTAATAGCTCATTTTGCCACATTTCTCCCCCCTGTCGTCTTAAAACTTCGACAATTTCTTTTTGACGGGGTGTTAAATCGTGATCATTATTATCTAATAATATGACAGCTTTTTGTAATTTCGGTTGGGTGAGTCGTGGCGGTTCTAAATAGTTTTCTGCTAGTCCTAAACGAATTAATTCCCTAATTCCCCGATACGCGGCTTTAATTTTTTGCTGAATGTAGTGATAGCTATAGTCTGCTGTCGGGGTTTTGTTTAAGAGGGTGATTATTTGCTGGGCTGTAGGGCTTATGTAAACAGGAATATTTTCTTTACCCAAGGGAGTTAAGCGCAGACGACGTTGTGATTTTCCTAACAAGCCTGGTGGTAAAGCGACGCGAATGACTTGAATTAGGGGTGTGTAGTAATAAGATGCAACACGATTGAGTAGTGTCCAATAACCACTAGGAAAAAACCCTTCACTAACAACATCTTCTACTTCACGAATTTTCTCTGGTGGTAAGTCTGCGGGTGTTTGAGTTAATAAGCGAATAGCGACACCACCTACCTGTGTCCCACCGAAGGGAACACTTAAAATATCCCCTGGTTTGATTTGTAAATGTTCTGGTATTTTATAGGTAAATAAATCTGAACATCCTGGACAGTCTACAAGGACTTCAACCCATTGAGATAATGTTGTTTGAGACTGATATGATCCTCCAGGTTCAGCTACAGCGATAACAAATGATTTTGCATTAATAGTATACATAATTTCTGAATTTATAAACAAATATTTTGTTCATGCACTTGGCTCTTTTCGGGCTTGATTGATTATATCCCTTGGTTTGACTACAAGTAAATAGTATTTTACAATACTTAAATTATTGATAATACTTGATAATCTTTAACTTATGTAGTTTACTAGACCAATTATTTGGTAGCATACCTGCAACAGGTATTTGATGTCAAGTATGCAAATAAAGTTATCTACATTAGCTTAGTAACAATTAAGTGTAAGTTGATAATTCTTTTTAAAACCTATCGCTAGATATAGGATTAGATGATAATAAATAGGTAATAGATAAGAGGTAATTAGCTAATTAAACAGTTTAATTTCTTGATAGTCTAGAAAATAGTTAGTAACTGATAAATTCTCTTATTAATTAACCAGAGATGAATTTACCAAATCAGGTATAGGGTTTTTCCATCTGTTGATAGATATTAAATTTTTTTTCGAGATGAGATGCTTTTAGATAGTAAATATTGTCCGGATTTTAAGTTGCCATTTTTGTATTTTGGATCATTTAGTAAATATTCGTAGAGAGAAATAACTCTAGTACCAAAATGGCGATTTATTCAATTACCCTCTTCACTGAAACCGGAAAAAAATGTAAACTTTGCCAAAAAGCCACGAAAATTTAATATATATGATTTCTTCTTGATTTATGAGCTTTACGCAGAGGATATCTACAGGCAACAACCAACAAAATTTTTCACAAATCATTTAGGATGGGTATAGGATCTGATTAATTTACATCCTCGATATTTGTTAAAGTTATAATCAAGGGGGGGCTAACATATTTAATAATTGAGACAAGAAAGGAGTATATGTCTATTGGTATTCACAAAATAGATATTTCTTATGAATGCTAAAGCCATTAATGATTATACGTTGTATCGAGCCACAGATAAAATCATGGACAAATACTGATTTGCATTCCTAATCTGGAATGATCAAAAAGAGATCATTTTGCTAGTGATAAGGTGTATTTTGTCCTAAGGGGAAAACTATCAAGCCTGAAAGAGGTCATTGTCATAAAATTATGTACCAAACTAAGCAACAATCCCTAAAGGAAACTATGAATCTTGCTGAATTGGGAACAATGGAAATATTGGAGAATATTACCGATCATGAAGAACCATCACTGGAGAGTTTAGAGCAAGTAGTATATGAAGATACCTCAATTGTCGAAAACTTGGAATTAGAAGAACGCAATGGTGATGACATGGCCGCGGCCCGTCCTTCGGGATATAATAAAACCGAAAATGATGATGCTGTAGGCGCATTTTTTAAGGAAATGGCGCGTTATCCACTACTTAAACCTGATGAGGAAGTGGAATTGGCGCGACGGGTGAGATTTTTAGAAGAAGTTAAAGAATTACAAGCCGCTTTAGAATTAGAATCAGGAGCGCAGCCCAGTAAAGGTGAATTAGCTTCCCAGCTAGAAATGACGGAAAAACAACTGGAAAGCCGCCTGTATCAGGGGAGAGTGGCTAAACGGAAAATGATTCGTTCTAATCTGAGGTTAGTAGTATCTATTGCGAAACGATATCTAAATCGTGGTGTCCCTTTTCTAGATTTAATTCAGGAGGGAGCAATGGGTTTAAACCGCGCTGCGGAAAAATTTGACCCGGATAAAGGATATAAGTTTTCTACGTATGCTTATTGGTGGATTAGACAAGCGATTACAAGAGCGATCGCAAATGATGCCAGAACTATTCGCTTACCAATCCATATTGTTGAAAAACTTAACAAACTTAAAAAAGCACAACGGGAACTGAAACAAAAGCTCTCTCGTAACCCAACGGAGTCGGAAATGGCTGAAGCTTTGGAAATTACGGTTCACCAACTGCGTCAACTTCAGCAACTACGACGACAGGCGCTTTCCCTTAACCACCGTGTTGGTAAAGAAGAAGACACTGAGTTAATGGATTTGCTGGAAGATGAAGACAACCAGTCTCCCGAAGCAAAAATGAACGAAAACATGATGCGTCAGGAGATTTGGGAAGTTTTAGGGGACGTACTCACCCCCAGGGAAAAAGATGTCATTTCCCTGCGCTATGGACTCACCAGCAGCGAACCCTGTACCTTAGAAGAGGTGGGTAATATGTTTAATCTTTCCCGTGAACGAGTCCGTCAAATCCAAAGTAAGGCCATGCGAAAGTTACGCCGTCCCCACATAGCCAAGCGTTTAAAAGGATGGTTGGTATAAGTTATTAGTCATTAGTCAGTGGTCAGTGGTCAGTGGTCAGTGGTTAAAAAAATTTGTCCATTTGGATATAAACTACGAACTGTGGACTAGAGACTAGAGACTACAGACTAATGACTGCTAATACTAATTTAATTGTTCGATTTGCTCAAGTTAGTGATGTAAAAACGCTTTTTAAATTAATTCAAGGACTTGCAGAATATGAAAAACTATCTCATGCTGTAATTGGTAATGCAGAAGCACTTAAAGATCACTTATTTGGTTCACCAAAATATGTAGATGCGATTATAGCCGAAATTGACGGTCAGGCTGTAGGTTTTGCCATATTTTTTCATAATTATTCAACCTTTCTGACTAAGCCAGGCATTTACTTAGAAGATATCTTTGTTTCCCCAGAATATCGCCGCCAAGGCATTGGTAAAGCACTTTTAACCAAAGTAGCCCAAATAGCTGTAGAAAGGGATTGTGGGCGTTTAGAATGGAGTGTTTTAGATTGGAATGTATCAGCCCAAGAATTTTACCGCAATCTGGGAGCAGATATTTTAGAAGATTGGCGGATTTGTCGGGTGACAGAAACAGGTCTTACCCAATTAGCAAATCAAAAATAAACAGATTCTTTTAGCCAGTCTTCAATTTCCATTCACATAATTTTACATTTTGCCAAAACCCTGAAAATATCAACCAATTAATCTCCAATTCTCAATTATTAGAGCCAAGTTTGACAGTCTGTCGTTTGACTAATGCAATCAAATCAAATGAGAATTATAGAGGATATTAGCACTGACTCAGACATTGTTGTAGAGAGAACACCTGATGAAAAAGATTATCTCCGTATTACTATTAAGCGTAACTATCTTCACCGTTGCTTTTAGTAGTCCCGCTTTAGCGGCAGATGCAGCCAATGGAGCAGAATTATTTAAGGCTAATTGCGCTTCTTGTCACCTTGGTGGCGGAAATATAGTTAATCGTGCTAAAACCTTGAAAAAGGCTGATTTGGAGAAGTACGATATGTACTCTGCTGAAGCAATTATTTCCCAGGTTACTAAGGGCAAAGGAGCTATGCCAGCTTTTGGTAAGAAGTTAAAAGCAGATCAAATAGAAGATGTAGCTGCTTATGTAATAGAACAAGCTGATCAAGACTGGAAGGAGTAAGTTTACATCGGATTTGATGGCTTAACAATATGCGGGGCTTTTTGTCCCGCTAAATATTTGCAGTGAACTGAACTTAATTTAGTATATTCTTTGTTTTCAAAGTAGATAGCAATTATCAATCAATCGCTACTACACAAACAAAGTCTACCTGCGTGGACTATTAATCATATTCATTTCATTTTTTACTGTATTCTCAATCTCAATCAAATAAATAATTAATTATCAAAATTAGTAATAAAATATGGGGTTATCAGGTTTTATCATAGAACAGCGCGAAAAAGAAGCTGAAGCATTGAAAACTTTTCTTTTCTATAGTCTCATTGTTTCAGTAGCATTGCATATTGGGGTACTAGCTTTAAGTATTAATAAGTTTTTTCACAGAGTCAGGGAAATTAGAGAAGAACCAATTGAACTGACAATTTTGGAAACCATACCCCAAAAAGTTGTTCAACCAGCAACAGAAATAAAATCTCCAGTCAAGATCAATTCTGGTAGTAGCGGTAGTGGAAATAACAGCGAAGAAATTTCCATACCAATAGAAAAAGGTAGTAGTCTAATCAATTCATTTGTACCACCTATAGCTAAACAGTACCAACCAAAAATCACCAATCACTTTATCACTAAACCATCCCAAACAGTTACCAATTTTGAACCCAGAATAATAGCAAAACTACCAAAAAGTAACCCAATTAAAAACAGGAATTTTCAACCTGAGACTATAGAAAACCCTGTAAAAATAGACCCAATTAAAAACACGAATTTTCAACCTGAGACTATAGAAAACCCTGTAAAAATAGACCCAATTGAAAACACGAATTTTCAACCTGAGACCATATTGAAATTACCAAAAATCAACCCAATACAGAAATTAGATGAAAACTCAAATAACTTCCCGTCTACTCAACCCCAAGCAGATACAAAACCAATAGATATCCCACCATTAAATTCAGAAACTCCAACCAATATTAGTCCCTACAATATCCCCTCAGCAAACCCTACCGTTTTCACACAGTTACCGCAGAACAGGAATGGTAATGGTAATGGTAACGGTAACGGTACTGGTAATGGTAATGGTAATGGTAATGGTAATGGTAACGGTAATGGTACTGGTAATGGTACTGGTAATGGTAATGGTGCTGAAGCAGAAAATAAACCAATAGCTACCGCACCCAAACCCGAAACAGAAAATAGTTCTAAGTTAAATCCTGCAGCAGAATGTATTTCGTGTCAAATTAAGTACCCAGATAGAGCCAGGAGGCGTGGTGCAGAAGGTACTGCATTGATCGCTATTGATACAGATAATAATGGTGTTATTACGCAGGTGCGGTTAATTCGTTCCAGTGGTGATAGCGAACTAGACGAAGCAGCCGAAAAATATGCACAAGACTGGAAGTTAACGCCTAAAGAGGGAGGAAGAGAAGCAGTCACAACCGAAGTTAATTTTATCATGAAAGGATCGCAACTTTACCGTAAACGTCAAGAACGTCAAAGAGAAAAACCTAGTGTGGGTAACTAGAAGTCGCGGTTACAAAAGCAAGCCGACACTTCAATAATTTCAGTGACCAAATGTGTGCTGTAATTTTCTATTAGTCCGCGTAGGCGGACTTGGTTTGTGTAGCAGTGACTTCTAGTCACCCTCTTATTTGCTAGATTAATTCAACTATGACAGCTTGTCTTTTGACACTGTTGCTATTAATAGGGAAAATTTCAATTAGTGATTGTTATTACCGGGTGTGAGTTGAGAAATATGAATAGAAAATTCTTTGTTTTACCAGTATCTTTGTTGAAATTATTAGTAGCATTTCCTTCTATAGCTGCTGATCATGAGCATAATAAAAATGCAGTCAAGTCAGATATTCCTAATTTAAATGAAATTGAATTACCCAGCACAAATGCTGAATTATTAACTCAACAACCAGGAGAGAATGAAGTTAAGACAGAACCCAATTCACCAAGAGATTTAACACCTACAAATGATCCAGATATATCTCTAGAAACGATTGGAGAAAAAGACATTCTTCCTGAATCTACTCCTACTTATGTAATTGAGAAAGAAGAAATTAAAAAACAGGGTGCAACTAGTGTTGCTGATGTTTTGAAAAAAATGCCCGGTTTTGCAATTAATAATGTGGGACATGGTGCAGATATTCACACAGGAACATATTATCGAGGAGCTTCCATTGAACAATCTGTATTTCTAATTAATGGTAGACCCATTAATACAAATATTAGTACCTATCATGGTGCAACAGATTTAAATAGCATTCCTGTGGAGGCTATTGAAAGAGTAGAGCTATATAGCGGTACTGCTTCTTCTTTATATGGTTCTTCAGCTTTTGGTGGACTTGTGAATATTATTACTAAAGCAGGTTATGGTAAACCTAAATTAACTGGAAGTTTAGAATTTGGCTCATTGAATCTAAATAATCAACAGTTAACTTATGGTGGTTCAACTAATAAGGTAAAATACAATTTTAGTTTTGAAAGGTTCTTTATAGATAACCGTTATCCTGTTCCTGTCGGGGCTGCAAATAGAGATAGTGAAGGAAAGTTATTTAATGCAGATACAGCTACCAGCACTTATTTTGGTAGTGTGGGTATAGATTTAGATCCTAAAAATTCTTTAAATTTAGATGTGACTACCCTCAGTAGCCGTCGGGGTTTAATTTATTTCGGTTTCCCCTTACAAAAAGATAGATTAGATCATGATGGTTTAAATGTTGGTTTATCTTGGAAAACTAAATTGGGTAAAGGGGAAGATTCCAATTTAACAACTACATTGGGTTACAATCGAGATTATTTTAGCACTTATGGACCAACGGGAGCGACATTTTACAGAACTGGAGTTTTAGATACACAACAATTCAAAACCAGGATAGATCATGAATGGAAACTCACTCAAAATAATCAATTGCGCTGGGGTTTAGACCTAAAAAATACCGATTTAATTGGCAATGTTTTGAGTACAGATCCTGCGAGAATTGCTAACAATGAAAGAGAAGATAGAAGCGTTTTAAATACAGCTTTATTCGCTGTTAATACCTGGAAAATTAGTGATACTTTCCAAATAGATTTAGGTGTAAGACAAAGCTTTGATAGTCAATTTGGTAGTTATTTTAATCCCAGTGGAGGTTTACGTTATACTGTTAATCCAACGGTAGCATTTCGTGGTAGTTGGTCTGGGGCGCAGCGCAATCCTGGGTTAGATCAATTATATGTTTTTGATACGGTTCATAATTGGAATCCTAACCCGGATTTAAAACCAGAAACTGGTTCTACTTGGACTGCGGGAGTAGATGTCAAATTCTCGGAAAAACTGTTAGGACAATTTACTTATTTTGGTAGTAGTTTAGATAATCGTTTGGGAGTAAATACTCAAACAAGAACATGGCAAAATATTGGTTTAGTTGATACCAATGGTTTAGAAACAGCATTGCAATTAAAAGTTAGTCGTAATTGGTCAACTTTTCTCAACTACACTTATACAGATGCTCAAATCAAAACTGGTACAGAAACAGGATTACAATTAGGGTTAATTCCCTATTCTTGGCTACAAACTGGCATTGGTTATCAAAAAGATGGATGGGAGGGTAATTTATATGCTACTTATAATAGTGGTTCTCGTCGTTCTATTTTTAATAACAATGATGCAGGACAAAAAAATACAGATTTTGCGCCATCTTTCTTTAATTTAGATTTTAGTGGCCGCATTCCTGTAAATAAAAATTTGGGACTAACTTTTTACCTAGAAAATATATTAGGTGAACAGTACGAACGAGTTAATCGAATTTATAGTCCTGGTTTTACTTTCCGTGTGGGTTTAAGTTCCAATTTATAAGATTTTGTTGATTTTGTTGGGTTGCGCTGTTGCTTAACCCAACCTACGATTTTACAGGGTTCTACGGTTCTGGCTCAATTCCCAATTCCCGCAATTTAGCAGCTAGTCTTTCTGCTCTTTGATGTTCTCTATCTGCTCTTTGTCTTTCCTCCTCCGCTCTTTGTCTTTCCTGTTCTGCTCTTTGGCGTTCTTGTTCTGCTTGTTCTGAACTCCACAGTAGTAAATTACCTGATTTATCCCACCAACGTAGCCAGTTCATGGTTTGTCCCAACCTTTCCCCAGACCAGATTCCCAGGTATAATTCCAATTGTGGAATCCATAGCCGCCCTTGATTATCTACTGGGTGTAAAATATATCTGCCATCTTGCAAATAACGGACTTCTAGACTACTATCATAGGGATCATAAGTCACATAAGTGGGTATTTGGAGAATCTGCTCGTAAAAATGCAGTTTACCATAGGGAGGTGTTGATCTAATGGATAGTTCTCCTCCCTCTGCTTCTGAGAGAAATTCCATCACAATTGTGACTGCTGCACCATCTGTATTAGGGGTATAACTACGACGAATTACCCCCTCTGGTACGGAATGTACTTGAGGAACATAAAACCAGTCTGGAGCTTTGACGACAATTTTTTTATTAACTGTTGCTACCAGCCCCAAATTCGAGCCAATGAGCATTTCTGGCTGGATATATCCTGAAGCTCCCAAAGCATCGGTTAAAGCCGCTGCGAGGGCGGGTTGTTGAATATTTTCCACAGGATCGTCAGGTAATATAAAATTAGCTGGTAGAGGTTCCCAGGTGATGGTTGTTTTAGCTTTGATAGACGGGGCTTCGAGTACCATTGTATTAACCTTCAACCCGAAATGAGAAATGTTTGTGCAAATTAACTACAGTATATCAAAGTTGAGCCATTACTATTAATTCTCATTACTATTACCAGCCTACAATTTTTTCACCAATCACTAATACTATTTTCATCCCAAACTTGTAATTTCAATTCTTGCAAATAATTTAACCCGTTTTCAATTTGTGCTTCTGTTCCTTGTAGGTCTAAATCAAACCAACCGTCACCTACAGCATTTTGTCCAAGAATTGCGGCTTTGATATTGACAGTTAATTTATATTCGGAAACTAGGCGAGAAATTACGGGTTCTTGATGATGATCTTGAGAAATTCTGACTCTAATTCTCTTATTTATCAAGGGATTTTCACTACTCATAACAACTCCTAAGATGTAATTTAATAGTTGAGTTATTACCCATTACCCATTACCCATTACTCATTACCGGTTATTCAACTTCTTTAATACGGGTTTTTCGTTCTATAATTTCCTTGAGTATCAAAGTAACAACCGCCAAAAGTGCCAAAATTACAGCAGCAGAAAAAGCCGCTTCGGTTTCATATTGTTTGTAAGCGTCTTCCACAAATAATGGTAAACTCTGGGTTGTATTAGCAATGTTACCAGAGACTACAGAAACTGCACCAAATTCGCCCATTGCTCTAGCATTTGTTAAGATTAAACCGTAGAGTAAACCCCAACGAATACTGGGTAAAGTGACTCGCCAAAAAATTTGCCAATCATTTGCACCTAATGTTCTGGCGGCTTCTTCTTGGTCTTTACCAAATTCCTCTAAAATAGGAATTACTTCTCTGGCCACAAAAGGCATACTCACAAAAGCCGTAGCCATTGCCATTCCCGGAAAAGCAAAGATGATTTTAATATCTAATGCTTCTAACCAAAGTCCAAACCAACCCTGTTTCCCGTACAATAAAACTATCATTAAACCGGCGACAACTGGGGAGATAGAAAAAGGTAAGTCAATGATACTGAGAACTATAGCACGTCCTGGGAATTTGTGCCGAGCGATCGCCCATGCTGCACATAAACCGAAAACTGCATTTAGAGGAATAGCAATTACAGCTAATAATAAAGTTAACCAAGCTGCGTGGAGAAATTCCGGTTTTGCCAGGTTAGATAAAAATGGTGCAGATCCCTTTTTTAAGGCTTCAAAAAAAACATTAATAGCGGGAATATATTGAACCAGAAATAAGTAGGAAATCGCTACACCAATTAAAATTGTTGGTACCCAACTTTGTTTTTTTCCCCTTTTAACTTTATCTATTGTCATATCTTCTTGCCCAAGCTTGTAAGAAATTAATTGCTAATAACAAAACCAAAGAAATTCCTAATAAAACCACACCAATTACAGTTGCACCAGCATAGTCATACTGTTCCAAACGTTGAAAAATTAACACAGGTGCAATCAAATCTTTATAGGGTGTATTAGAAGAAATAATTACTGTTGAACCGTATTCCCCAACTGCACGGGAAAAACCCAAAGCGACACCAGTTAAAATTGTCGGTAATAAAGGAGGTAAAATCACTTTCCAGAAAGTTTGCCATTGAGAAGCACCTAAGCTCCAAGCCGCTTCTTCAATTTCTGCCTCCATTTCCTGAAGTACAGGTTGTACAGTCCGCACCACAAAGGGTAAGGATATAAATACCATGGCCACTGCTACACCCAAACGGGTAAAGGATACTTTAATGCCCATTGGTGCTAACAGTGAACCCAACCAGCCATTATCACTATAAACTGTTGCCAGTGTTAAACCTGCTACGGATGTTGGTAATGCAAAAGGTAAATCTACTGTAGCATCAATAATCCGTTTAAAAGGAAAATCGTACCGCACTAATACCCAAGCAATCAAAGTTCCAAACACGCCATTAAGTAAAGCAGCTAATAAAGACGTAACAAAAGTTACATTATAGGTAGCCAATGCTAAGTCACTAGTGGCAATTTCCCAAAACTTTGCTGGTGACTCTGTACTGGCTTTGAGAAACATGGCGACAATGGGAATAAATAACATGATAGTTAAATATCCCAAAGTAATTCGCCAAGTCCAGGGAAGATGAATTAAATTATTTAAAAACACCTTCCCAGGTTGAATATTAGTTGTTACACCAGAAGATAGGTTCATAACTCAAAAATTACCGTTTATTCTTAGCTTGAATTTTATCAAAAATAGCTCCTTCAGCAAAGAATTTTTTCTGAATGGCTTCCCAACCACCTAATTCTTGAACTGTACTCAAAGTTTTTATGGGCGGATATTTGTCCGCAAACGCCTTATTTTTAGCCACTGTTTCATTTACAGGACGAAATCCCACTTTTGCAAATTCCTCTTGTGCTTCGGGAGTAAACAAGTATTTAACAAAAGCTTCTGCTACTTCACGATTATCGTGTTTATCAACATTTTTATCAACAATAGCAACGGGATTATCAATGGAAATATTCACATCAGGAAGAATATAATTAGTTTTTTCACCCTTGTCTTGGGCTAAAACAATTTCATTCTCATAATTGATTAAAGCATCACCTTGGCCTTGTTTAAAAAATGCGTCTGTAGCTTCACGAGCATCTTTAGTTAAGACAGGGACATTTTTATAAACTTTAGTCACAAACTCCGTTGCTTTTGCTTCGTCTCCACCTGTTTTAATTACTGAATTCCAAAGTGCTAAAAAATTCCACCGCGCTACTCCAGAAGTTTTAGGATCTGCGGTAATTAATTTAACATCATTTCTCGCTAAATCAGCCCAGTTATTGATAGCTTTGGGATTACCTTCACGAGTTACTAAAGCTGCAACAGATTTAGTCACAATACTGTCATTAGGAAATTCTTTTTCCCACCCAGGCTGAATTAATCCCGCTTTTTCAATTTTTTGCGTATCTAAAGCTAGTGCTAGATGAACAATATCGGCTTCTAACCCATCAACTACAGCCCTAGTTTGCGAACCTGAACCACCGTAGCTTTGCTTAAAAACCACAGTTTGGTTATGTTCCTGTTGCCATTTTTTCACAAATTTGGGAATAATCGCTGCGTGAGCAGTTTTTGTGACTGCAAATGATACAATAGTTAGTTCTACATTGCCTTTTTTATCTGGTGAATTACTGCTTTTTGTCCCAGAGCAAGCAGCGAGAGATATACTCAATAGAGTTCCTACTAAAAAAAGTGATACAAAGCTTTTGAGGGAATTTGCTCTCCAGGTCTGTTGCTGTATTTTTAGTAATTTATACCACAAATTCATCTTTTCTCCTTTAATTAATCTCTTTGAATTTTGCTAAAGCGCAAGATTTTAATTACAAGCCCTTTGCAGGTATTTAGTAATCAATACCAGGTAAAACTGCATATTGACGATAGGGAATAGGGAGATTTTAGCAGTATGTGGGACAAATGACAACATCTTTAATTGTCAGGTATCAATTTCTGATCATCTTGATTCTGATTTATCAATCAGAATTGCTTAATAAGTTTTTATTTTAAACACTTATGACTAATAAATACTCGAAAATATATTTAGAGTTTAAATTGCTTAGAAATATTTAAGCAATTTAATTATTATTATAACTTATTAAAATTATTTGCAATATATAATACATACAATACCCGATAGGAAAATGATTATTTTTAAGTGTAAAAACTATTGATTTTATTTATTGTATCTGATATGCTCTTTCCTGAGAAACAAATACGATATTCCGACAGGGATATCGCAGATTATATTAATACCCAGTTAACACTCAGTTAAGGACACCATGACAAATAATTCTGTAACAACAAAGCCATTATTTCCCGCTTTATTCTTAGCAACTGGTTTAAGTATCAGGACAATTTTACCTGTATTCGCAAATACAACCCAGAAAACGCAAATAATCAGTCAAAGTGGTAAAAAAGTAGAAATTACCTTAGTCACCTATGCTGTTACCAAGGCTGCTTACTCGAAAATTATTCCCGATTTTGTAGCAAAATGGAAAAGAGAAAAAGGCCAAGATGTGATCATTCGTGAAAGTTACGGTGGTTCGGGTTCTCAAACCCGCGCTGTCATTGATGGTTTAGGTGCAGATGTGGTAGCATTGGCATTGGCTGGGGACATTAAAAAAATTGAACAAGCCGGTTTAATTCAACCAGGTTGGGAGAAGGAAGCTCCAAATAATGCCATTGTTACCCGCTCAGTAGTTGCTTTAGAAACTCGCGCAGGTAATCCGAAAAATATCAAGACTTGGGCTGATTTAACTAAACCTAATGTTAAAATTGTCACTGCAAACCCAAAAACATCTGGTGGTGCTAAATGGAACTTTCTAGCTTTGTG
This sequence comes from Anabaena sp. FACHB-1391, assembly GCF_014696755.1. NCBI lineage: Bacteria > Bacillati > Cyanobacteriota > Cyanophyceae > Nostocales > Nostocaceae > Anabaena > Anabaena sp. FACHB-1391. Next base: position 52,373 of record NZ_JACJQS010000004.1, read on the forward strand.
GGGTGCTGTGGTGAAAAATGGCGGAAATGAAAGCCAGGCTTTGAAATTCGTGACTAATGTGTTTAAAAATGTGATTGTATTACCCAAAGATGCACGAGAATCTAGTGATGCTTTTTACAAAAAAGGGCAGGGTGATGTATTATTAAACTATGAAAACGAAGTCATTTTAGCCGCACAACAGGGAAAAACAGATACTTCTTACATAGTTCCTCCAGTAAATATTTCTATAGATGCACCTGTGGCAGTTGTGGATAAAAATGTGGATAAACATGGAAATCGTGAAGTTGCTGAAGCTTTTGTTAAGTTCTTATTTACTCCTCAAGCACAGAGGGAATTTACTAAGGTTGGTTTTCGTCCAGTTGATTCTACTGTGTCCAAAGAAGTACAGAATAAATTCCCTAAGATTGTCAAACTATATACTGTAGATAGTCTAGGGGGTTGGAATGGTGTCCAGAAGAAGTTCTTTGCAGATAGTGCTATCTTTGACAAAATTCAAAGTGGACGACGCTAAATATACCAGATTGTAATTTAATGCCGGAATCAAAAAGAGGGGTTGCTGTTTTCGTTTATCCCTCTTCTTGTCCATGTTCTCAAAATGAAAATCACATATATAGGGGATAAATCAGCATTATTGAGAAATATCGAGTTAAATCTAGATATTTCGTAGTGGTAAACCATCCTCAAATACTAGTAATTCTCCCGGTTGAATGGGTGTCCAAACTTCATTATCCGTAAGTGGTGTAGTGACAATCACAGCAACGCGATCGCTTGGTGTAGTCAATTCACTAAAATCTACAGTCATTTCTTCATCAATTAAGTGAGCGGCCGCAAAGGGTGCTTGTCTAATAATGTAACAAAGTTTAGTTGAACAATGGGTAAAAAAGTGATCCCCATCTGAGAGTATATAGTTAAAAGATCCACAAGCTGCTATTTCCTTGGTAATTGTCTGTAATGTGTGGTAAAGTTCTCCTAAGGGTGGTTTTCCTTGGGGGTAATGCGATCGCAAAGTATTAAGGATTAAGCAAAACGCTCTTTCACTGTCAGTAGTACCCACAGGTTGAAAAATACCGTTGTTTTCTGGGTAAAAATCTGGTAAATTACCATTATGAGCAAATACCCAATATCTTCCCCAAAGTTCTCGACGGAAAGGGTGACAGTTTTCTAGGGCTATTTCCCCTTGAGTAGCTTTACGAATATGGGCGATAACATGAGTAGAATGAATGGGATACTGACGGATAAACTCAGCAATTGGTGAGGCTATAGAAGCTTCAGCATCTAGAAAAATCCGACATCCTTTCCCTTCAAAAAAAGCAATTCCCCAACCGTCGCTATGTTCATCTGTTTTTCCCCCCCGTGCGGAGAATCCTTCAAAGGAAAAGCAAATGTCTGTGGGTACGTTGCAGTTCATTCCTAGAAGTTGGCACATTAGCGTTGTACTTCTGATTGTAAACTCAAGAATAACATTAAAAAAAATTAAAATTAATAAGCACCAGTTTGGGGAAATTCATCATTCAAAGCCCATTTACCAATTTCCCGCAGTCTATAATCAACCGGATCATGAAGTGTAAAAGTACGCATATTTCGCCAATAACGATCAAAGCCATATTTTTGACCCGTAGAGGATGCGCCCATAACTTCAAAAATGCGGTTGGTAATGTCTAAACCTACTTTGGTTGCTGCAACTTTAGCAGTATTCACAGCTATCATACATTCTCCCCTTTGTGTTGGGGTGAGGTTGTGTTCTTTTTCCCAAGCTGCTTGTAGTAATTCTATGGCTTGGTTAACTAAGGCCTTTACTCCTTGTAAGTCTACCCACATAGTACCATAGTGGTGAAGAATAAAAGGATCTTTAGTAACACATTCCACCTCTGATGTCAACCAAGGTTTTTTACGATTTTGAGTATAATTTTTAGCTGATGCAAAAGCACCCTCAGCAATACCTAAGTAAATATTAGCCAGGTTGAGTTGAGTTATACAAGAACGAATAGTAGTAAAAATAGAATTTTGGTTGTATCTAGCACCAATTATTTCCTGGGGATAAACAATCACATTGTCAAAGTTGATATTACCGCTATCAGTTTGGCGTTGTCCCATGCTATCCCAATCAGTATGAATTTTTACTCCTTGTCTCCGACTGGGAATGACTAAAATAATTAATTCTCCCGTTGTTTGATCAATAGCTGAAAGTGGTAAAATATCAGAATCTACGGAACCGGAACAAAAGCTTTTACTACCATTAAGTAAAAAATGATTTTCCTGTGCTGTAATAACTGCTCTTTTGTCTCTAGGGTTAAGAGCATTACACCAAAACCAATTATGATTAACGGTTTCGCTATAGTAATATTGTTTCTGCTCAATTGTACCAAAGATATGGGGAATAACTACCCCAATTTGGTGATATGAGAAAACATGAGCTAAGGAGCTATCAACTTTAGCAAATTCCCGAATTATTTTGAATGTAGTTATCCAGTTTGCGCCAATTCCTCCATATTCTTTAGGGATAATCAGCTTGAGTAGGTTACTTTGTCGCAAACTATCCCGTTCTTGTTTTGGTGTACCTCCTTGAGCATCTCTTTCTATGGCAGTTTGGGCAAATTCCGCTGCTAAAGACTGAGCTAAAACAATGTAATCTTTGACTTCTAATTCAAAATCATTTCCCATTAATCTCAAAACCTACTTATGAAAAATCTTTATTCAATTTCTAACTGTTTTTTAGCCTGTTTTAATTGTTTCCACAAACTATGAATTTGTTTGTAAGCCTCCTGTGGAGATATTTTACCACCTGTTTGTAAATTACAAATATAATTTACCCGTTGAGCAAATTCTTGGAGATTAGCATTAAAAACTAAATATTCCGGTTTAAACTGACCGTAATAGGAACTGCGAGGGTAAAGAAAATCACATATCTCAGATAGTAAATCAGATTCTTGTCTCATGGTAATTTCTTGATTTGTAATCAATATTCGATTATCAGTAGTCGTGATTAGGTAGAGATACAAACTTGACATTTTACGGACTTTGGGTTGTAAAGCCCGATAATCCGATAGAGATAGAGTAGTTTGAAAATTTATTTTACGAGCATTACATATTTTTCTGAATTAGGCAAGACATTTTTAGGGAATATTTGGCAATTTATCGGGGAGAATTAAGAAACTTGCTAGAGTTGGTTAGGGTAGGAAAAGAAAAATAGCAAATAATAGCAAATAATAGGTTTATGGACAAACGTTATTTTTTGCAAATGGGTGCCGTATTAGTCGGTACAGCCTTTTTTTCCCGTTATATCAATTGGAGTTCAGAAACAATGGCACTTTCTAATACAGAGTTTGCAGTTACTAAGACTGAGGAAGAGTGGAAGAGTATCCTGACACCAGAACAGTTTCGGGTGTTGCGGAAACATGGTACAGAACCTCCCCATACCAGTCCCTTGGATAAGCAATATGAACCTGGTACTTATGTCTGTGCTGGTTGTGGACAAGCTTTGTTTACTTCAGAGACTAAATTTAATAGTGGTACTGGTTGGCCGAGCTTTTTTAAGCCAATTGAGGGAGCAATTGCTACGACTACAGACAGGTCATTTTTTATGACCAGAACTGAGGTGCATTGCAGTAATTGTGGTGGACATTTAGGCCATGTATTCAATGATGGTCCTAAACCAACCGGCTTGCGCTACTGTATGAATGGTGTATCATTACAGTTTACACCTGCGTAGGTTAGGAATTTTCGCAAGGGGTAATTCCATAGATAAAACCCCTTGTGTGATTCTATCAAAAGCAGGAAATTATAATATAGCAGGTAGTATTTAGATGAAATTCTTGAACCGAAATCAGTAAGGATTAAATAATGCAAGTTCTCAAAAGATCAATCAAGCCAGAAAGCTATATATCATTTCTGTACACCTACCAAACTACTTGGGGAACTGCTGGTGATATTTGTTTAGTTCGTGAAACCGTAGCTAAATCCAGCGGGGCGAAATTTGTAGGCCGGAGAATCCAATTAGCTATTCCCAAGGGAATGGAACGTGATTACGTAGTGAATATCCCGGTCATAAAAATTGCAGGTCATGTGGGTGAGGGACATCCTAAAGACCCGCATTCGGAATGGGAGGCTTATGATGGTATAGATCCAGAATTAGCAACTACTGTTTTGAAAATTTGGGGTTTTAAATTGGTTGAATTGTAGGGGGTTTTAGCTTAAACATTGTCATGTTTGAGCTTAACTTACTGGATTTCCGTGTATTATCTGAATTTTCCTGTGAGAATAAAATCCAATCAAAATATGATTTAAAGTTTCTCCCTTTTAAAACATCCTTGAAAGGATGAAAATGGATTATTCCCAGGTAGCTACATTTCGCAGCAAATTAGGAATTTCACCCTGTGATAAAGGAAACTCTAAAATTGTTTCTCGATAACCCAAATATCCTGATTCAGTAAAAGATAAAAGCATTCTTTCTAGTGCCAGCCAAACTTCTGATTCGTATTCCCAATCATGATAACGTTTAGCACGACCAGCAATGGAACGTAACGCCCAAAAGTAGGAATTTCTAACTACCGAACCGCCTTTTTTAAATTCTGGTACATCTTCCTTGTGAATAAATAAAATGTTATTTTCAATTCTCGATCTCATAGATACAATATAGGAATATAGATAAAGCCACAGAATATAGATAAAGCCACACTGTGATATTATCATAAACTAAAATCCACCTAATTTACATATTGGGGCGGGCAGGGATGCCCACCCCACAAGAATGTTATTTTTTATTGTTCTGTTTTTTCAGATAATTTTTAGCCCAAGCATAACGGTATGAATCTTTTTCAAAAGAAATTCTTATGATCTATTACAATACTTTACATTGTCCATAATGACGTAAGAGATGATCACATAAAACTAAGGCCACCATAGCATCAACCATAGGTACAGCGCGAGGTAAAACACAAGGATCATGTCTACCTTTTCCTGCTAAAACTGTTTCTTCACCTTCTTTTGTGACGGTTTTTTGTTCTTTTCTAATAGTGGCTGTTGGTTTAAAAGCCACTCTGATAATGATATTTTCGCCGTTAGAAATTCCCCCTTGAATCCCTCCAGAACGATTAGTTACTGTTCTAATTTCCCCATTTTCATCAATATAAAATTCGTCGTTATGTTCAAAACCTGTTAACAAAGTTCCGTCAAAACCTGAACCGATTTCAAAACCTTTACTAGCAGGAAGTGACATGACTGCTTTTGCTAAATCTGCTTCTAATTTATCAAAAACTGGTTCTCCTAAACCTTTGGGAACATTTCGCACTACACATTCAACCACACCACCAATAGAATTACCATCTCGACCGGTTTGTTCTATTAATGAAATCATGGTATTAGCAATTTCTCTATCTGGACAACGGACAATATTGCTTTCTACATCCGCTAAAGTGACCGTATTCGTATCTACTACGCCTTGTAAATCTTTAATGCGCTTGACATAGGCGATAACTTCTACATTTGCAACTTGATGTAAAATCTTTTTAGCGATCGCACCAGCAGCCACTCTACCTATTGTCTCACGGGCTGACGACCTTCCGCCACCTTGCCAATTTCTCAAGCCATATTTAGCATCATAGGTAGCATCTGCATGAGAAGGGCGGTATTTTTGCGCCATTTCATCGTAGTCTTGGGAACGGGTATCTTTATTTCTGACTAAGATAGCTATGGGTGTTCCCAGCGTTTTCCCCTCAAACACCCCAGATAATATCTCACAGGTGTCTGCTTCTTTGCGGGGGGTGGTGATTTTACTTTGTCCTGGCCGTCTTCTATCGAGTTCAAATTGAATTTCCTCTGGGGAAATTTCCAGTTGTGGGGGACAACCATCAATTATAACGCCCACACCGCCGCCGTGAGATTCGCCAAAAGTCGTAATTCGGAAAAGATGACCAAAAGTGTTACCCATGATGTTGAGGAAATACAGACTGGAATCTGTATTTTACACGGAGTTGCACCAGAATATCTTTGTTAGTACATCACAATAATTCAATAAATTCATCTACACTTAAACCCGCTTGTCGAATAATTCCACGTAAAGTACCTCTATCTAGTTCTTTGTAATCTGGTACGGATATAGTGGTTCTTGGTTCTTCACAAACCAGTATAATGTGACTTCCTCTTTGTCTATCCACAACAAAGCCGATTTTTTCTAGTGCTTTCACACACTCTAAACCTGAGATAATAGGTAATTTACTCACACCAGCACTACCTCAACCGTATCGTCTGGAATAGGTTCACCCCTATCTTGCAAAACTTCAATGTAGAGAGATATTGCCTCTTCTATATTAGCTAAAGCTTCCTCACGGGTTTTACCCTGACTGATACAACCGGGTAAACTTGGTACTTCGACAACAAAATACCCATCTTCACCATGAGATAACAGCACTTTCCGTTGAGATTTTATTGTTACCATAGTTCAAGCTTTTTCTCCATGAAATAACAAACCTAGTAGAACCTAATATCTTTGGATTATCAACATGAAATCATCATGAAATCATAGTTAATATTTCTTTTTGCTGAAGTGCTTGTTTCTCAAACTCTGATAATGTTTCTATATATAATTCAACAGCTTCCTTGATATTTGCCTGTACTGATTCTAAAGAATCACCTTCAGATTGACACCCAGGAAGTTCAGGACAATAAGCATAATACTCATGTTCATCTTTTTCAATAACAATACTAACTTTATAGGACATAAGTAAGTTTCGTTTGTTGATTAATAATTGGCTATTATATCATATTTATTCATAAATAATAGTATAGATTCACCTCTATCTTGCTTGCAAAACTATAAAAATTTCCATCCTGGAAATCCTTAAATCCTGGACATCCTGATTCTGACAAAAAAACTTTGAACCATAATTTTGTTTATCTAGCTAATATCTAACTTGCTAAAAGCATCAAAGACTTTAAATAAAGATTGATTTCCACAGATAGAAAGTCACTAAACTGATCATGACTTTTGATAAAATAAGCCTCTTCTTGTCCTTCACAATATGAATAAGTTGGCGGGTTATCACCTTCTGAAAGTCTGAAAAAGCTGAACTGATATCCCTGGTGCATGAAAAATACAAAAGCATCCTCTGGTAAAGTCTGAGGAAAATCATTTTCTACTAAAAGTTGTTTAGCCCATTCTTGAATTTGTGACAAATGCTGATAAAAGCAATCTGAACCACGTAAAAACTTACCTGCCCCATGTCCCATTATCTTGAGAAAGTCTTTGTAAGTGCTGGGTAGATTAATACCTTGTTGTCGTTCAAGTTGAATTATTTCCAAATCTGAACATGACAAAGGATGATTCTCGTTAAAAATAAGCTTAAATTGTTCGGGTAAATTGCAAATTGACATTTCTACCGACTCCTTTATGCAATGTTTCCGTGATATACATTTAGCTGAATGTTCGGGAAAGTTTGCCTAAATTGCTTCATGACATACTCACACGAATCACATGACTCTCTTTCTGTAAATAATTCAATTTTACCCTTTACTTCTCTATTATTTGTATATTTTTCGGCTATCGCTTCTAATATTTTGTACTCCGAGTCTAAGTCTCTTCGGTGTCCACCAACATCAAAGTCTTGAAACATCGGTTGATTAGGTAAACCAACTGCTCCTTCTCGCAACAGCTTACCACTAAAAGCAAATAGCTCAGAAAACGTCTCATCTACCCATACTCTAGCAATAGCAACATTTCGGGCTGGTGCTGGCACGTTACAAATTTTGCGAATTTCTGCGACGCGCTCTAACCAATCCATCTTTTTTCAATTCTATACTATCGTGTATTAAAAAGGGGCATTCCAGATAAATACCCCATTAAAATTATTTAAAATTCCAACTTTCTACAACACCTTAAACAGTTTCTGCTGTTATTTCCGCTTCTGGTTCTATGTCTGGTAAACCATAGATAGAACGATAGAGTTTATCATACTCTTTAGCAGATTGATACCAACTGAAGTTTTGACTCATTCCCCGTTTTTGTAATTCCCTCCATTGGGGTTTGAAACGGAAACCTTCCCAAGCGCGTATCATACAAGTAAATAGGTCTAGTGGTTCATACCTGTCAAAGCAATAACCTGTACCTGCTTCGTTGACTGGATCATAGTGGCTGACGGTATCAACTAATCCCCCTGTACGACGAACAATAGGAACACAACCGTAACGCAAAGCCATCATTTGACTGATACCGCAGGGTTCAAAGCGACTAGGCATTAAGAAGGCATCTGTACCAGCGTAAATGCGACGAGAAAGGGCATCATTATACAGTAGGTAAGTGGACATACGTCCAGAATAGCGGGATGCAAGTTGCCACATTTGGGTTTCATAATAGCGATCGCCTGTTCCCAATAAGACAAACTGAGCATCCGTATAAGCCATAAATCGGTCAAGGATTTGTAATACTAAATCCATGCCTTTTTGTTCTACCAACCTTGTCACCATACCAATTAAAAAGGCATTAGAATTAACTTCTAAACCCATTTCTTCTTGCAGGGATATTTTATTAGCTTTACGTTGATCAAGGGTATCTATGGTAAAGTTTTGAGGAATGTATTTATCATTAGCGGGATCATAAATATCGGTATCTATGCCGTTGATTATCCCTGATAATTTACCACTAATAAAAGATAATAACCCTTCTATTTCTTCACCATAGGCAGGGGTTTTTATCTGTTCAGCATAGGTAGGAGAAACTGTATTTACTTTATCAGCAAACTGGACGGCTGCGGCCATGGTGTTATGTCCTTGCATATACCAGGGACACCAAGTAATTTTCTCTAAATACCACCGCCATGGTCCTTGATAAGCCAGGTTATGAATGGTGAAAACACTGGTTATATCTGGAGATTGATTTAACCACACGGGTAACATTCCTGTGTGCCAATCATGACAGTGGACAATTTCCGGTTTCCAATAATTCCAGCAAAATTCCGCCGCACCATTGGCAAAGAAGGTAAATCTCCAATCTTCATCTTCCCCACCATAAATCCGCCGAGGTAGAAAAACTGGATGTCCGAATAAATACAAAGGAATATCAGTTCCAGGGAGTACACTTTCGTAAACTGAAAAATCCTGAAACATGGCAGAGCCTTTCCAGATAGGTTCTTCAGGAACGACCATTTTATCAGGAACAAAGCCATAATAAGGCAAGAATATCCGTACATCATGACCCATTTGTCTCAAGAACTTGGGTAATGCACCTACAACATCCCCCATGCCACCAACTTTGGCAATGGGAGCAGCTTCTGCTGCTACAAATAAAATTCGCATATTTTTGTCAGTTATCAGTTGTCAGTTGTCAATTGTCAATTATCTTATGAGCCTCGTTGAATCTCGGTAAAGATTTGTTCCAAGATTTCTGTAGCCCCCTGTTGTCGCAAAATATCGGCTAATTCGGCCCCTAATTTTTCAGCATCAGTCGCCGCACCAGTGACTATATTCTGAACAATTTTCTGACCATCAACGCTGGCGACAAGTCCTTTTAATGTTAATTTATCATTAATTATTTCAGTATTTACACCAATAGGGACTTGACAGCCACCTTCTAAAACTCGTAAAAATGATCTTTCTGCTAAACAGCGATCGCGTGTTTGCGGGTGTTCAATAGCTTTAAGTAAGGTAATTACTTCGGTATCATCCGCGCGGCATTCTATCCCCAAAGCACCTTGTCCGACGGCATGGAGGGAGATTTCTGGTGAGAGAATTTGATGAATGCGATCGCTCATTTCCAGTCTTTCTAAACCGGCTACTGCTAAAATTAGAGCATCATATTCACCAGCATCCAGTTTTGCCATGCGTGTAATCAAATTACCCCGAATATCCCTAAATGTAAAATGGGGGAATTTATGGCGCAATTGTGCCAACCGTCGCAGGGAAGAAGTGCCAATTACCGCACCTGCGGGTAAAGTCTCAAGTTTTTCACCTTTATGCTTTTCGTGCAGTACCACCGCGTCTGCGGGGTTTTCCCGCTCTGTAATTGCGGCCAGTGTCAAACCTGGTGGTAAATTGGTTGGGAGGTCTTTGAGAGAATGGACAGCAAAATCAATCTCTTTATTGATCATGCCCAATTCCAGTTCTTTGGTAAATAGTCCTTTATCGCCAATTTTAGCCAATGCTACGTCGAGGATTTTGTCTCCTTGGGTAGACATGGTATGAACTTCAAAAGTAATGTCGGGAAAGCTTTTCTGGAGTTGGGCTTGTACCCAGTATGTTTGAACTAGAGCTAATTGGCTTTTACGTGAACCAATGCGAATAGTGCGCGGAGGACTAGAAACTGAGGTCATAAAACTATTTTGTCAAACCAGGCGATAAATTAACATTTATCTAGACTACCGCAGGGAGTGACTTACCGGATTAGATCAAACTAATTCTCAGAAAGATTTTATTTGCTAGTAGCTTTACATTTATTTACAATTTTTGAATATAGATCCCCGACTTCTCAAAGAAGTCGGGAATTTAGAAATTAGAATATAATCAAGTTAGCAATAATTCGGTTTTAGGAAATTCTATGCCTTTACTTCCAGAATTATCTGAACTATTACAAGCCGAAGATCCAGAAGAACGGCAAACTATCACTGGTGTTAATTGGAACAATTATGAAGCTTTACTCAATGATTTGGGTGATAGCCTCCAATATAGAGTTACATATTTAGATGGAGTCATAGAATTAATGTCACCAAGTCTTCGCCATGAAATTCGCAAAACAATTATTGGATCTTCGCTGGAAATTTACTTTCAAGAAAAACGCATTCGCTATTTTCCCCTTGGTTCTACCACCTTCCGTAAAGAAGCGAAAAGAGGAGGAGTAGAACCAGATGAATCCTACTATATAGGCATAGAAAAAGAAGTTCCTGATCTTGCCATTGAAGTTGTAGTCACCATTGAGGGAATTGATAAATTAGAAGTTTACAAAAGATTAGCTGTGGCAGAAGTTTGGTTTTTTCAAAAAAATCAATTTGCCGTTGATCATTTGGGGGATGAAAATTATGAATTGGTGGCAAAAAGTGAATTATTACCCAACTTAGATTTATCAATTTTGGCGGAATATGTAATAGCAGAAGATGCTTTAGATGCGGCCATAGCCTTTCGGGAAAAAATCAAAGAAATGGTAAATTAAATCATTCCTGGACCTCTACCTCTTTTATCAAAATCCTCTGTTAATAGACCTGTTTTATCTTCATTAACTTCTCGTAATTCCCGTATTCGTTCGGCTTTTTCTTGTTCGGCTATTTCCCGCGCGTCACCAGGAACTTGATAATACATTTCCGGTTCAACTGGATAATTATTCAACAAACCTTCTTGATCCACAGTATAACCATCTGTTGTGCGAATACTGTTAATATCAGTTTGATGATCAGTGGACGCACTTGCAAGATCCTCCTCCGTCGGTATGTGTTTATAATTTTTTCCTTCTCTTTTCATTCGTGCGGCTGTTTCGGCGGGAATTATGCCTCTATCATAGGTATCTGCGGTAATCTTTTCATTCATACAATTAGTCCTGTTTACTTTTCGAGTATTGCCAGAACTAGATTAGAATTTTCTAGCGGATAAATAGACTATCTGCGGGAATAATTACCAAAAATATTTTTATTAAAACTCTCTATCTAAAGAGACAAGAGGCAAGAGATAAAATGTAGGTTAGTTATAGCCTATCCTACATCTTAGGAACTCAAGAAATCAAAAAAAATAAAATATTCATCCAAAAGATCGTTGTTTAAAAGCATTAAATTTCTGAAATAATTCTTGTCTGGTGTCGAATTTAAGGAGATAACGGAAAGCAAACCAGAGAGAGTAAAATAGTCCAATTAACTCAAAAATTGGTTGTAGTAATGGTATATCATTCACCGCGTCTAATAATGCAATTACTACCTTAACTGTCACCAAAGCCGATAAGATTAAGAGTAAGTTAATTAACCCTCTTTTATTGTTATTAAAAATTCCGCTTAAATAATCTGGCAGTTTTTCTAAAAATTCAATAATTTGTTTAAGAATTTCCTGCCATTGAGACACAGATTTATCAGCATCAGGTATTTTTGGTACATTGCGATTTTCTCCACCTAAAAAAGACAAAACATCTTGTGGGGAAGGAGAATTTACTGGTTGGGGTTGCTGTGATTGATTTTCCATCATATTTGTTATTTAGAAATTACAACATTTGTGAAAAGTGAATGGACATCATTAAAATACCATAGTTTAGGTGCTAGATCATCAATTCTGAAGAAATAACATAAAAAATAAGATATTTAACCTCTCTTAAGGTTATGAATATTCTCCTCCCAGTTTATACCATCAAAAGGCACGATTTGAAAATTGTCAATGACATTACCATCTAAACACCGCACATTAACATCAATACAATCAGGGTGACTACGGGGAACATAAAAAGAATGAATACCACAAGTTCCGCAAAATTTATGTTGTGCTACTCCTGTATTAAATGTGTAAGTTTTTAATACATCTTCCCCTGCGAGTAAAGTAAATTGTTCTCGCGGGATAATTAAATGCAAAAATCCTTTTTTAGAACATATTGAACAATTACAATCATCAACTTGATGATTATTAACTAACACACGAAATCGCACAGCACCACAGTGACAACCACCTTCATAAGTAACAAATTCATCTCTATTTAACATTAAGGTTCGACCGTTGATTAACTCGAATAGTTAATTTATTCACTTTCTGGTTTAATTCAACCACTAAAGTTGCTAAATTATTTAACATTTTTTCCTGTTGCGATAAATACTTTTTCAAATTAGGAGGTACAACTTGAGAATTATTGGTAGTAGGTAATTGATTATTTTTACTAACCATTAACTCAAGTTGTTGTAAGCGTAGTTGTAAACTCCGAACATCATTTTCTAAATTATTAACACGGAAATCAACTTGCTGTGGTAAAGCAGGTTTTAAAAACACACCACTGCACACAATCATCACACATACCGTAGTTATTAACAACTTTCTGAACATAATATTATCAACTAATTAAATGAAACCCGTAGGTTGGGTTGATCAAACCAAACCAAACCAACCCAACAAACTTGTTAATTATTTAAAGTCTTATTGATCAACTTGTAAGGAAGAAAATAGACTTTGCCAATTTGGATTATTAGCAACCATTTCGCTTTCCTTAACTTCAAAAGTTAGATTTTTCGCTTTTGGTTCTTTAATTGCTTGTACACAAATTTCCGCAACATCATCACGACTAACTTTTCCTCTGATATTATCACCCTGTGCAAATATTAATTCCTTTCCTCCCGCTGTTTCTGTTAAAGCACAAGGTCTGATAATTGTATAAGGTATTCCACTAGCTTTCAAACATTCTTCACCTCGTAATTTCCAGGTCAAAATACCTCCTAATTGGTCATTTAATCTGACTGCGGGTGGTTCTTCATCTAAATTAATTCCTGGTCTTCCGGGACGAGTCACCCCAGCAGAACTAATTAATATAAATTGAGGTAAAATTTCCCCACCATAAGCTTGAATTGATGAAACTTCCAGCGCGAAAACGCCAGGATTAAACTTAGGATTTAAAGCACCATCATATTCAAACTTACTCAACATTAGTTGTAAAGAACAAATTTTACTAACATCAATTGGTGGACAATCTTTAACAACTTTGGCGCGAAATACACCGAACAAATCTGTAAAAGGGATCTGAATATCTAGCCAATTATTAGCAACGGTATCAAAAGAATAGCTATAACCAATTCCGTCCCAAGTTGACTCTGTGCGTAAAAATATTTTATAACGTTGACCATCACCTTTCACCCGTAATTTCACACCTTGATAACCTGACAAATCAAGTAAAGGTGAAAAATTCTTAGTTCTTACTGAAGCAAAACCCCCAGAATTAGCAGTAGAAACATTACCTGTAAATACTGCTGTATTTTCCCTAATTTGGAAACTGCTAGAACTAACACCACCCATAACAACATCATCCAAAGCACCCCAGACATTTTTGATTTCATCTGATGGTTTAGTAAAATCAAATATTGGTTTCTCACCAACAGTAACCAGATATTTTTTTGCTGCTGCAACTAAATTTTTCACACCTTGATATTCAACATTTTCTGGTGTATCTCCAACAATTTCCGGTAGATAAAATTTCACACCTTGATTATATTTTGCTCTATCTGGTGTATCTCCTTCCACTGGTTGTACACGAACTGCTGTACAACAAATTACAGCTTGAATATTAGCCAAAACTAAATTTGTCAAAGTTTCTGGTTTTGTAATATCTCCAACCACCAAATCAATATCATTACCGAGAATTGGCCGTGCTTTGTCAATATCTCGAACCAAACAACGGATATGATAACCCTGCGCTACCAATTTTTTCACAACTCGTTTACCTACACCACCAGTCGCACCAGCTACCAGAATTACACCCATATTTATTCCTGCTTTTGATAGATTTTGATTATCTTTATGACCACCTTGAAAAAGTTTTTGTATCCAGTTCAGAACCGGAAATACTTCAAAGTAGGTGAGAGTTTTAATGAACCTGCATAAATCCCATTGTGAACGGTTGTTGTTATTCATAAATACTATGTAACCACCATATTTTAGTTTTATTGTATCAACTTTTTGTGTATATAGTAGATAAAATATCAAATTCTTGATATAATATAAAAGTCCCCAAATAAATTTTTTCCTCCGTGTCCTCTGTGCCTGGAGTGGTTCGTTAAAATAAATAATTATCAATCATGATCGATCAACTTAAAAAAGCCCAAGCCGAATACGAGAAATTTCCCACAGAATTTATCAGCATTATGATGAGTACAGTTAGTCAAGAGGGAATTCCTGACGCTAGTTACGCTCCTTTTGTCATAGACGATGATAAAAACATCTATATTTATGTTAGTGGACTAGCTACTCACACCCAAAATATTCATAATCATCCTTTTGTGAGTGTTTTATTTATTGAAGACGAAGTTAAAACTAAACAAATTTTCGCTCGTCGGCGTTTGAATTTTAATTGTACCGCAAATCTGGTAGAGAGAGAAACTGAAAAATGGCAACAAATTGTTGATAAATTTCAGATTCGTTTTGGAGAATTGATTTCCACATTACGCAGTTTACCAGATTTTCGGATTTTTCAACTCACACCCAAAAACGGACGTTTTGTAATTGGGTTTGGTGCTGCTTATAATATTAGTAGTGACAATATAAATCAACTTGTCCTTAGTAAAGATTGAGTTTCATAGTTATGATTCAGTTTCAACCTCCGGGTTTTGGTAGTAAGTTCATTCATACATCTTTGGGGACAATGGTTTACTATACCCAAATTAGCGCCCCTTGGGAAAATGCAAAAGATCAAGATTTACCACCATTGTTATTTTTACATAATTTTGGTGGTGGTGCGTCCGCTTATGAATGGTCTAAAATTTACCCAGCTTATGCTGCAAAATATCGAATTTTAGCCCCAGATTTAATTGGCTGGGGAAAATCTGCTCACCCTGTGCGAGATTATCAAATTGAAGATTATTTAACCACAATTATTGAGTTTATTAATCAAACTTGTCACCAAAGTGTAACTGTAATAGCATCTTCTTTAACTGCGGCTTTTGCTATTCGTCTCGCTATTACTTATCCCCATTTATTCAAAGCTTTGTTTTTAGTTTGTCCTTCGGGGTTCGATGATTTTGGACAAGGTGCGGGACGAAGATTACCAGTTTCTTTGCTTAATACACCTTTAGTAGATAATCTAATTTATGCTTTGGGTGCAGAAAATGAAATTGCAGTTAGGAATTTTTTGCAAAGTTTTCTTTTTGCTAAACCAGAAAGAGTGACACAAGAAATGGTATCAGCTTATTTAACTTCTGCACAACAATATAACGCTAAATTTGCGGCTTTGTCCTTTTTAAGGGGGAATCTTTATTTTGATTTGAGCTTATATATTCAGCAACTTCAAGTTCCCAGTATCATTTTATGGGGTGAAAAAGCACAATTTACAAATATTGAATTAGGAAGACGTTTAGCTAGTTTAAATCCTGCGGTAATTAAAGGTTTTGAGGAAATACTCGATACAGGAATTATTCCCCATTTAGAAATACCAGCAGTTGTAATTGGAATTTTGCAAAAATACAACACAACTGGAGAATTAAAAATCTAAATTTAAAAACAAAGATTTCATTGTGAGAATTAGAAGATTAAATATCTTCAATTTTACTCTTTTGCGTCTACTCTGGGTGATCTCTAAAGTAAAAATAGAATACAACTTCTGTACTTTTTGACTTTTGACTTTTGATTTTTGACTTCCTGAAGGGCGCGTTGCTGACTGTTTTTATCTTCACAGACTCAGCAACGCACCTCTTGTAGATACGTAGTATTCAATATCTAGTATTTATACTGCTTCTGTATTTTTTTCTCCTGTCCGAATTCGTACAACTTGTTCAATAGGAGAGATAAAAATTTTACCATCACCGATTTCACCAGTACGGGCTGCGGAGATAATTTTATCCACAACCGTGTCAACTTGGGAATCTTCAACGACAATTTCCACCTTGAGTTTTTGGAGAAACTCTACAGTATATTCCGAACCTCGATAGCGTTCAGTTTGACCCTTTTGTCTTCCAAAACCCCGGACTTCAGAAACTGTCATCCCCACAATACCCGCATTAACCAAGGCAATTTTCACTTCATCAAGCTTAAATGGACGGATAATGGCTTCTACTTTTTTCATTTTTTTGATTCCTGACTTCTAATAGCGTCGTTTATATATCTAACCAGATTCCTTGTCTCACGCTGTAAGTATAGCGCTAGTTATTTAACTTGAGATTGATGTATTGGATTTCACACTTTTTGTCATCCTCATGGGATGATCGACAATTTTATTACAAAAGCGGTAGCTTTGTTTGTCCCAGGCTTTGCCAATCTGCGATCGCCTGTTGGGTCCACAGCCAATTTCGTGATAATTTCTCCATAGTAAAATCTGCGGGTGCATTTTGAATCACCATTTGTCGAAGTTTAATCGCTTCCTGTAAATATTGTTGACGTTTATCAGCGGGTTGACTCTGAGCGCTTTTATATAACCCCAAAGCTAACCCAGCATAAGCCGTCAAAGCCTCCGGTTCTCCAGATATTTCCGGATATTTTGTTTGTCCAAAATTTCCACCTCCATTCTGCTGGGGTTTTAATGCTAAACTCAGAGACTTGAACCAAGCATCATTAGCATAATTGAGATTATTCTCCGCATAATAGGCAAATCCCAAAGCATTATTATACAAAATAGAATCCGGCTGATTCTGTACAGCCCTAGCCCAGTAACGGCGTGCATCATCAATACTGTACTTATTATTTCCCGTTTGTACAGACTGCCAAGCTAATCGCCCCCAGACAAAATTCACAGATGGATTTTGGGTATCCTGAACAGGAATTAAATTTAAAGCTGTTTCCGCAGCCGTGAAGGCACCACGATTTAATAATTCATGAATAGCACTCAATCCATCCTTTAAATTGCCTTGACTCAATTGTGCCGTAGCTGTAGCAGTGACAATCCCTGTAGCGGAGTTAGCTAAATTAATACTTGGATACTGATTACTGGTGATATTTTGTCCGGGAAGGGGCGGGATATTGGGTAGCTTCTGAGACTGTCGTTGATGCCACCACCAAGCAACACCAACGATCATGGTAATCGCACTTGCACCGAAAAGACCCAACAGCAATGATGATTTTGATCTGTGATAGCGATTACCTGGGGTCGCTAAAGGAGACTGTGATAAAGGGGGATTTACCTGTCGCTTTTGAATATTTAAGGAAGTTGGTGTTATCGAGGTCGGTACATTTCCCCAGTCTAAATGTTCCTCGACCTCAGAAACCTGCATTTCCGATAATTCGTTAGATCCTTGGATCAGTTCCGCTTTCATACTTTGTCCCTCGCTTGTAGTTGCCCGGTTATCAAGCTGACGAAACAAATCAGAAACTATTGCCGAATCCTGATCATAGTTGGGGTCATCATATTCAATTTCATCTACAAGATCACCCCAAGTATCTCCCAAAAGCCAATCTACGCCCGTTGTCTCCTCTCCCAAATCGGGATTCAGGATATCATCAATAGCCATCAAGCTTTCTGGATTATTTGCTACACCGGAATAATGATCATGATTAGTCCGCTGAGGCGGCTGATATTCGTTTAGTAACTCTGACAGCCCGCGTGAAGTAGCCATATAGCCCGATAAATTAACTTGTGGTGTCAAACAACCATCAAATTCTCGCTGGAGGTACAAAATCGGCAAAGCCCAGTACATTTGTTGAGAACCATAAGCAGAAATTAAGCCTTGACGAACCCGACTCACACACAAATCTAAAGCATAGCCCTGACTTAAGTTTCGGTAAAATAGTTGTGTCAGCGTCAGTGCCACCTCATCAGGTATGCGTTCTGACATCGCCAGTACACTTCTAATTCCCCGTTTGACCAAGCTTTCTGTTAAATTCCGCTCTCCTGAGTCTTCTCCAGTCCCGGCCTTAGCCCGATATGCCCCAAAGCAGGAATTAAACACTACCATTTGAATATGATTATTAATCAGTAACCCAGCTAAATCATCCCCGCTGAGAGTTTCTGTTAAACCAGTTTTTTTACTGACTAGATAAATTTGCCCACCATTCGCGCCCAAGTTGCTATGACCGGAATAGTGGAGAATATCGTAATGTCCCTGTTCTAAAGCTTGGGTGAGTTCTTCCCTACCTGGCTCGTCAAGAACAGTCAATTCAATTTCCGGTAGATGATGATTACCATCTGCCAATTTTAATGCTTGGCGGTGCAGTTCTGCTTTCAGATTGATAGCTTCTTGCTTGAGTAAATGCAACTGCACCAAGTCCCTTGGAGAAGAAATCACCATCAACACTTTCAGCCCCCGTTCTGCCGCCGGTGTCGGGAGATTATGATTCTGTAAATGGCTGGGCGATAGCTTCCGCTCGCCATAGGCACGCAACCAGTAGGCATTGACTGAGGCCATACCACTTTGGTAACGCGCAAATGTAATATCAGGTCCTGTGGCTAAAGGGCGATCGCCTGCGTGCATCACTTCCCATGGCAACCGTGCTAATCTGGCATCTTTGAATCCCAATCTTAGCCGCAGCACCTGTTGGTGATTTTGGGCAATACCTTGAGCGGTGATCCAACTATCTCTGAGAGTTCCCTGAAATAGCGCGTTATACAACTCCTGCCCCAAGTCCACCAAGTTAACAGCCTTTTTAGTCGTCATCTCCCCCTGCAAGACTAACTGCAAAGGGTCATCCATTAAATATCCGGCGGCCACTAACCACTCAGTCACAGGCCAATGTACCAGTTCTTCTGCCAACGGTACCCCAGATGCTACTTGTTCAGTCCGCACCAGATAGTCATTTTGCCCTACTGGTGTTGCGGAAAGGTGAAATTCCTGGGTCACAACTTCTGCTCCATAAAACTTAGACAATCTTGATCACGCAGGGTGGTGTAGATGTATTTTGCCATTCTAATGTTTCAGATGCGCGTTGTTGAGACATTGATCCTAATCTAGTTTTTAACACGGTTTTCTGCCTATTTCTCTTCAAAAAGTTGATCCGGATTGGTTGATCCCGGTCGAGAACTCTTTGTTGGTAGATGCACCTTGATCTTCAATTCCCCTAGTTGGCTAAAACTCACTAGGGGTTTTCTTTTTTTAATTCTGGCAAATAAAAAACGCTCTTGGTTAGCAAGAGCGTTTGTAAACATTTGTAAATCAGTTATTTAGTAGATGAAATTCTGATAACTAACTCCCCTACCCAGCGACCAGCCACAGGAATTTTTTCGGTATGAGACCTACAGCAATATTTGGGTAATTTTTTCCGGATCATAAGTTAAAAACAATGAACAGTTAACAAGTAGATGCACCCTGATAACTAACTTCCCCTAGTCGGCTAACACCACTGGGGGTTTTTTCTTGTTTATGATTAGCACCACACAATCATTACCATATAATTATTTTTTCCGGAATATCATACACCACCCTAGAACAGTTAACAAGTAGATGCACCCTGATAACTAACTTCCCCTAGTCGGCTAACACCACTGGGGGTTTTTTCTTGTTTATGATTAGCACCACACAATCATTACCATATACATTACCATATAATCATTTTTTCCGGAACATCATACACCACCCTAGAACAGTTAACAAGTAGATGCACCCTGATAACTAACTTCCCCTAGTCGGCTAACACCACTGGGGGTTTTTTCTTGTTTATGATTAGCACCACACAATCATTACCATATAATCATTTTTTCCGGAATATCATACACCACCCTAGAACAGTTAACAAGTAGATGCACCCTGATAACTAACTTCCCCTAGCCGGCTAACACCACTGGGGGTTTTTTCTGTTCCTACTCTTTCTCAAAACCGCTAGGTAGTTGACTCCTGAAATCAACACAAATCGAATTTGTTAACAATAAATTTATCCGGAAGATCGTTATACACCTGAGAACATCTAATTGGTAGATGCACCCTGATAACTAAACTCCCCCGGCTAAAATCCACTGGGGGTTTTTTCTCAAAAACATAATCTTAACCTACCCTATCATTAAAACTATTCTCTGGCAATATCCCCAAACAAATAAGTTTCTGGTCATTTTCACCCACGAACTACTTCCTTTAACTTACACAGTGGCGAAATATACTACTAGACTCATGGATATGCCAACCTGAAAATTTTCTAGCAATTACTTTCATTGTATTGTGATCCTTATGGCCGAATTCAGAATGATTACCGCGATAGTTAATGGCACTCTTAATTATTTCTTTATAATTATCTGAACAAACAGCCATTGAGCAACCTGTGATTTTTTTATAACATATTTTAGATTGATATATCAATACCCCTGACCAAATTCAGTTATTTTACCGATAAAGAAATAGGTAATAGGTGAGATTTTGATTAGTTACCCATTACCCATTACCAGCCTAAATTACCCTAAATTTAGCCCGCTAACAAATTAATTGACATTCTGCGGTCTAAAGACACACAGATTCTTTAAGACTTGCTTAAAAGGAATAGTCAATTATCCCGGTACACGCTTAAAACAACTACCAGTCCGACAGGTATTGCAGTTGCGCTTACTTTTATGTTTTTTTGCTTTCCGAGTCCATCAAATTTTGGCGGTATTACACTCCATATTTTACCTTTACTTGTTTACCCAGGCTACGGTCAAATGCCCAGACGAGATAAATCAGGGGTTTCTCCTTATTAAAATACTTCTTCGTGTAGATGGTTGTTCTTACTTGCAGTCCAATTATATCTTATGCTCGGCGAATAAATAAATGAATAAATTCGCCGTTGGCACTTCCTCCACTGTCTAAAGCCAAGTGGCTTCCGTGCCTTTTTTGCGATTTTCTTGTGATTTAGTCAATTGTGATTTGTTGAGGTGCGTTCGCTTTACCGTTTTGGGTTTCTGTACTCAGGTTACTGGTACTTTTTGCACAACATTTTTTATCTAGCCAACTTTTGACGGGTTCTTCATTCAGGTTGAGTCGGAGGACACCAGAAACGAACCCACCCATAAATGAAACTGGATTCTGGGCAAATTCTTGAAACAGGGGGGATAATTCACTAATAAACATTATACTCTCCAAGTATTGCTGTCAAAAATTATTAATTCTTCATTAATCTTAACATATCTGGGCGAGAAAGCAACTAGTAAGGCCGTGAAGTCGAAGGTGATAGGTCCTCTGCTTTTTAGTGATTGAGAATGGACTGAGGACGAATCTCAACCTGTATGATCACACAAGAACTACCATGATTAATCTTGATTTTTAACCCGTATTTAATTAAAATAAGCTATCTAAATTAAAATTAAAAATTAAATTATGGCAAGCAACTGGGAAAACTTTCTAAAAAATTTGGGTGAATGGCGTGGTTCATTTACTAAAATATCCCCCCATGGTGAAATATTAGATTCTACTCCTAGTATTCTAAATTTAGAAGCCGATGATCATAATCAATCTGTACTTTTTAGATTACGCCGTTTTAATTCTGGTAATTATGATAGTCCTCCTATTCAGGATTATCAACAGGAATATCGTTCTTTAGGAAGACAGAATATCTTTTTTGCTACGGGAGCTTTTTCTAAAGGAACATTGCAATTAGCTCCTTTTTCTGAATTTGGAGCCGAATACGGTTTTGTTGATCATGATCGTCGGTTACGTTTAGTACAATTATATGATCAAAGAGGCAACTTTATTAGTTTAACTCTGATTAGAGAATTTCGCAGTTTTACAGATGCTTATGAACGTCCGCAACTGACGGTAGAACAGTTGATTGGTAATTGGCAAGGTAAAGCTCATACAGTTTACGCGGATTTGAGACCATCAGAAACCTATGCCACTTATTTAGAAATTCAAAAAATAGGTGATGGATATTTAGAACAAAAATTATCTTTTCAATCGCAAATTATGACTGTAAAAGCTAGGATAGAAGGAAATAAAATCATCTCAGAAACGGAAGGAATTGCTCGACGGATTTTATTATTGCCTGATGGAAGTTCTAGTAATGTTCCTTTGCAACTACAATTGAGAAAATCTTTTTTTGTCGAAGCAGGTTGGTTAGTTAGAGAAAATGAACGTCAACGGTTAATTCGTAATTATAGTGACAAAGGTGAATGGATTAGCTCAACTCATGTTATTGAACATAAATAGGCTTGGCTTTAGTAAAATATTTTTTAATAAAATATTTTTGTGTTAGCAGAAATCTATGGGTGGACTGGCAGCCCGTCCCAGAACAGTTAAGCCGAGTACGGGCGAACAGATATTCGCCCCTACGCAGGAATCTTAAGGAGTGATTAATTGGCTTGGGAACATACATTTATCAGAGTCGCAACCACTAGGACCCGACTCTAATAACTCACCCAAATCGTAGCGACTTAAAGCACCACAGAAGTCATCCGTCTTGCGTCGAACCTTGACCTCTCTACATAAACTCTCAAAAGTGAGCTTATCTATAGGCTCGAAGGGTAAACGGGGAAATGTTTGGATATCATCAAATCTTGCTAACAATGCAGCGGAAACATATCCTTCGTCATTTTGGATAGCTTCATATATGCGTGTTCCCAATGCTTCTATTTCTTCAGAACGAAGTTCCAGAGTAGCTGAAGTGTTATGTGTGACATAATGGTTTTGAACTTGCATGACAAAATCTAATTGCGCTAATACAGAAAACCTAGAAACCTCTATTTTGTCAGCACCGGGTAAGTCCGCCCAAGATACAGCCACTGGTATTTCTACCAACCACTCTGTACACCGTGGATCAAAAGGATCATTAAGCAAGTTACCATTTTCATCCTTGTCAGATTGAGAGGGGATAACATTGTAACCATAATCTATACAGGCCAGGGCTACAGGGTCGTTTTTGCGGAAGGTGATACGACGGATGAATCTTTGGGCTTTGGGGGGATGCCAACCCGGTGAAGCACCGGTTAAAAGGGATTTAGTGCCGGCTGGTTGAACTGTAGTACAACGGTTAGGGCGTTTTATCTGATGGCGATCGCAATATTCCCATACTACCTTATGAACTACATCTTTCCAGAAGTTAAGATATTTTTGCTCACTACGTTTAAACATCAATCCTTGGGGAGTTTCTGGTCTTCCGGTTTCCCACCAACGCAACCAGTCTGTACCAAAGGCATGAACAAAGAAGTCAAATAATCCGGTAAAGGATACACCGACAATGGGGTCAAGTTCCCGGCTGTATTGATAGCGGGGTTCAAGGAATTGGTGGTTTAATAATGCAACAACAGAGAGCGCACCAGCGGTAAATACTTCTTCTTGTTCTCTATAGTTGTCGGGATCTAGTTGGTTTAAGTGTACCTCGGACAAATTACAGTGGAAGTTGCTACCGATAATCTCCAGTTTTGTTACCCTAAAGGCTTTTTATCCTCTAGTTCTACAGGTTCTATATTCCCTGTAGCTCCGCGTACCTTTTATACGTATGACTATAACACCATAAAAACTGCTAGTTATACGTACCCCCACACTCTTGGAGAGCTTATATTCTAGAAAACAATTTCGTTGTCATCTAGTTTCACTCCCTACGCTGTACGGTGTCAATAGCCTTTTATTTCCATTGATTACCACGGGATTAGCTTCTCAGCTTTCCCCGTATTTGCGGGGTTTTTTACGTGAGGCAAGTGTTATAAAATACCACACGGATTCAATCCAAACCTACCCATCCTATGTTCTAATTCATCAGGACTGATTTCAGGATAATTCTCTTGTATCCATCCTTTACCCTTACCTTGGTCATAGGCACGTAAAAAATCTCTTTTAATTTCTGGTGTATTTAATAAATCTGCATTAGCCCTAGCAACTGCTTCACCTGCCCACTGAATTGCTCCTTCACCGCTATAATACTGTTTGCGTACAGATGCGATAGATTCCTCTAAAGTGGGCTTACGATGAAATACTCTTGTATGGTTAGCCATTCGTAAAGCGTCACGTTCTGGATCAATACGCCAGTTACCTTCTGTGTCCTGTTGCCATAGGTCATCTTTTGACATTGCGCCTTTTTCATCTTCTGATATAAATTGACGCATACCCGCGCTACGGCGGACATTACCAGCAACTACGGTGACTGCTGCTTCGTCAATGAGTAAGCAACATTCAACAGAGTTTAATTTTCTACCTACAGCTTTGTTAAGAATTGAGGCAATACGCTGATAGAGTCCTGATAGTTTCACGGGGTTGGCAACACCACCAAATCCTCTGAGAGATTCACCAGATTTACGGACATCGGAAATATCTACAACTACTTGTACATTACCACTAAAACGCTGATCGGAGGATAGTTCTAAAACACTTTGGTAGGATTTTACCCAACCTTCTCGACTATCCCCAACGTAAATAATAACACTGTCACCATCCAAAAGGATTTGTGTAAGTTCACGACGCTGTTCCTTGGGTGTACTACCAACTTCGCCGCGAATAGTGACATGAAGATGATTACGTATAGAAGGAAGTTGATTAATATACTGTGGCTCGATCACTGCTCCCGTACCACAGCCCATCATAGCTAAATCCATCATCAACCCAAAGGCTTCCCAGTCCACAAGGTTCGTAGAGGTGCAGTTATAAGCACCAGAATAGTTTTTCGCCTTAGATAACCAATTTGTGCCACCAACCCACAACCAGCGCCCGCTAGGGAGAGATTTCATGCTTCGCTGCATCTTATCCAAGATAACAGCCTCTTCATGGGTGAGCCTTCCTAATTCCATCAAACCGCGTAAAGTGCGATCGCACACCTGACCCCATGTTTCTCTCAAACCCGCATCTGTGCGTCTGCTGTAGGTTCTAAAAAACACCGGATTAGCTGCTGGGGCGGATTCTGGAAATACAGGCTGATATTTGCATTCAAGTTCTCTGACCATAATAAGATTTTGTTTCTGACTCACAAATTAAGACTATAACGCCAAGTAGTTATATGATCAAAGATTGCTAAAATCGCCACTTTGTGATCTATCTATTTTTGTGTCAATTGTAACTTTATTTTCTTTTCAGTAAAAAAACCTGAGTGGGGTCTAGAATTGTCAATTTGTAAAGTTTTACCTACCATTTTTCTCAAAATAGGTAATCTGTGTAATTTAGTAATTTTCATATTCTCTATAGCTGCATATAATACTACACTTAGACGAATATACATCAGCTTTTGATTGATAGATTTTAACTTCATCTTTTAATTTTTGAATACGTTTATATTGTTCATGATCGTAATCTTTTAGTTTATGATCTTAATCTTTTAATTTTTGAATAAGTTTATATTTTTCATGATCGTAATCTTTTAGTTCATGATTTTAATCTTTTAGTTATTTTTTATACGAAATTAAATTTGATTTTAAATAGAAACTTCTTTATAAATAAACTTTGCTATTGTTACAAAAACTTGTAAGATGTGATTAAATATTTAATTATAGTTTTTTTAACAATTGCTATAAATAATATTTATGTAATAAATATATTTTAATGTTTACTCTTTTTATTTTATTCATCCTTTAATTTTAAATATCTTACTTTTAAAAGTATGTTTAAATACCTATTTATATTAAGTATTTTATTTACTGAAAATTTGCCGTAAAGTAAAAAATTTAAATATTTACAACTTTATAATATGTATATAATAATTTTAATTAACGCATAAATTGGAAAATAAATTACAAAATGCCACTAGCACCCTGGAAAAGTCTGATTACTCGTGCTTTACATCATAACCGTAGCCTTGCTTATTCTCGTTATTTACAACTAGCAACAATAAAAGAAAATGGTTTTCCTGCAAATCGTACTGTCGTTTTTCGTGGTTTTCTAGAAGATACTAACGAATTAAAATTCATTACCGATATTCGTAGTGCAAAAGCCGAACAAATATCAAAACAACCTATAGCGGAAGTTTGCTGGTATTTTCCCAAAACTAGAGAACAATTTCGTATTACTGGAGAATTAATATTAATAAGTGATGATTCTCACACCAATTTACAACCAGTGAGAATCAAAATGTGGCAAGAATTGAGTAATGCAGCCAGACTACAATTTTGTTGGCCACATCCTGGTAAAATGAGAATAACAACAGCAACAGCCTTTACACCACCAGCACCAAACCCTATAGAACCAGTAGAAAATTTTTGTTTATTATTACTTGCGCCGATACAAGTAGATCATTTAGAATTGAGAGGTGAACCGCAAAATAGATGGGTTTATCACCGCAATGAAAACCAGGAATGGTTAACTGAAGCAATAAACCCGTAATTTTATCTATAATTTTAAGATTCTGATTTCAGCATTTCTAGATTCCTGCACCATCAAAAAATTCCTGAATCTGTTTATCTCGAATATTACAGAAATTGTGTTCTTTTGGTAACTCATCTTCTTGGGGGAATTTACCAATTAAAATGGGGGTTTTTGCAGGATTTTGGAGAGATTGAATTTGTGCTTCTAGTGCTTCAATGCGGTCTACTAAAGTGCGAATTACTTGGGCTTCTGAGTCAGGTAAGTTACTATGTTCTAGAGGTGCAACCCGCACTCCAGAACGGTAAATAATGCGTCCAGGAACACCGACCACTGTGCAACTAGATGGTACATTTCTCAACACCACTGAACCAGCACCAATACGGACATGATCACCAATTTCAATGTTTCCTAAAACTTTTGCCCCAGCACCAACCACGACATTTTCACCTAATGTGGGGTGACGTTTACCGCTTTGTTTACCTGTTCCTCCTAGAGTAACACCTTGGTAAATCAGTGCGTAATTACCGATAATAGCTGTTTCTCCAATCACCACTCCCATTCCGTGGTCAATAAATACACCTTCACCAATTACAGCACCTGGGTGAATTTCAATACCAGTTAGAAACCGAGCGATATGAGAAATTAAGCGAGGGAAAAAAGGAATACCAATACCACGCAACCCGTGTGCAAAGCGGTGGAAAATTAAGGCTTGCAAACCAGGATAGCAGAATAAAACCTCCAACCAATTCCGGGCTGCAGGGTCACGTTCAAAGATAATACGAAAATCGGCATGGAGTCTAGAGAACATGAAAATAGTACCCTTAGATAGCACAACAAGCTACTCTCCCATAGTATCGTGATTTGGTGATGGAAAATGGGGTGGTTATTCGGAATAAATGAATTTAAACGGGAAAATCAATTTAAAATCCCAAATCTCAAGTTGTTTCATGAGTGTTGCAAAAATTGAGGATATTTCATATTCAGCAAAAAGGAATGAATAATTAACCGCAGATGAACGCAGATGAAGATGGATGAGTTTATAAATTTTATGATTCTGTGCCGCCTCTCATATTAGTTAGTGCAAATTCAAATTTTTAGGATTTAATTCTCTAATGCAGTTTCAGTAGTACCCCACCTGTGAGTATTCCTGGCTGAGTATGATAACTGCTGAATGTAAGCGATTGCAAATTATCAAATAGTGGTTTATCTAGTAGTTCCACGAATTTAAGCACAGGTATTTGACGTTCAAGAATATTTCTACTAGTTTCCCAGTCTAAGTAAATATATCCTTGATTTGGCTGGGGAATTACACCAAGACTACTTTTAAATTTGGGATTTTCCAGTAAAGATTTTTGCTTTTGACTCAAAATTTCTTTTAGTATGTTTAAGTCGGAAGTGAAAATCTCGTAATTATTTAAAGTTGTATGTACTCCTTTGACTTTCGTGTCAACATTAATAGGTTTATTATTCTCATCTGTGGTTATAACTTGTGTCCAGGCTGATACTTTCTGTCCATTTAAAATCAGGGAAATAACATTAAAACTACTGGTACTAGCAATATTATCTAAATGTGCTATACCTGCTGCTAATTGTGGGTTTTTTTCGACCACAAATACCCAATTAGGAGTTGTGTTTTCTGAATTGGGTAATAAAGCTAAAGCATATTCTCCTGTTACCCAACTGAAAATATTTTGACTAAAGTTTAAATTCAAGTTTTGCTGGATTTTTATCAAAGGTTGTATTAGTCGAGAAATACCATCTTCACTAGAACCGTAAATAGTTGCTGTTCCTTGTTTCCACAGTTTTGCTAAATCACTATTACCTAAATTACTCAAGTTCGCTCCAGAAATTGCCAAAGTTGTTGATTCGGGAATGTACTGTAATGCTGCGACGGGTTCAGATAATGGCAAAGATGGAGGTACAATTTGGGAGTTTGTTAAAAAGGTACTTTCTGCTAACAATCCTTGAGAATTTAAGGCTAAAGATAGAATTTGGCTATGATAAGTTGCTTCTGCTAATTCTAATTTCTGCCATTTGCCAATTTCGGGTAAATTAAAGAAGGTGACAGCTAGAGAATTTTTGGGTATTTGTTGACTAGCTTTTTGATATTCAAGAGAACTAACTAAGTTTAAATCTGGTGCTTGTAAATTATTAATTGCTGCTTTGATGACTTGGGAATGATTTGCAAATAAAACAAAATTATTAACAATTGCACCAGCTAAACTATTTGATATTTGGGATGGTGAATATTCTTGACGATCATAAATAACTTTGACACCTTTATATCGTTCGACCTCTAAATCATTTCCTGCAAAAGCTCGTTTAGAAAATAATAATTCTAAAAATTCGCGGCTTTTTACTGGGTTTTTGGTTGCAAGTGCCATTAAGTACCCTGTTTGTAGTCCGTTGTCTGGGTCACGGTCTATATCTAGGGTTGTGACAGCTAGGGTAATTTCATTATTCAGCCAGGGTTTAATATCATTTTGGTAATCTATATTACTTTTGGCTAATAGACTATTTTTAATTTGAGACAATTCCCTTTTTTGTGCTATTTTTTGTAAAGCGTCGGGATTTACCAATAATGAAACCATTGCTGGTGAGAATTTCGGGACGAATATAGCCGCCCTGGGTTGAGAATTGGGAACTACAAGGGTGGGGGAATTTTTACCAAAGACCCAGTAAAATACCGCAATACTAACCAGTAATAGTGTTACGAAAGCAACTACAAGTAAATTTAAAGGTGAGGGTTTATTATTCACATTATTATTCACACTAGTTATATTTTCCAGTTTTTTCTGCCAACATAAATAGTATAGGATTTTTTAGAGAAACTGCATGACGGATAAATCATTTGCTCAACCCTTTACTCAAATTAGTGTTGAATACATAGCACAATGCCTTAGTGCGGATAAAGGCACGATTCAGTTAATAGATGTGCGTGAACCCCAAGAACTTGCCATATCACGAATAGAGGGATTTGTCAATCTTCCTTTGAGTGAATATGAGCAATGGAGTCAACAAATCTCTACTCGCTTTAATCCGCATATTGAAACTCTGGTTCTTTGCCATCATGGTATGCGATCCGCTCAGATGTGTCAATGGTTAGTTGGTCAAGGATTTACAAATGTTAAAAACATTATGGGTGGTATTGATGCTTACTCAATTTTAGTTGATCCTTCAGTTCCGCAATATTAGGGAAGAGGGAAGAGGGAAGAGGGAAGAGGGAAGATTCTTTCCTTCTATTCCTCCAGTTTATCAGTTTGTATATTCACAAAGAAATATTAATATTTTGTAACTAAAACCACAGCTTGTGTTAGAGTACTATGAGATACTACTGAAAAAGTTGGGAATTTACCTGATGTTCTGTTTTCAGCTATATGTTGATAACAAATACAGCCAATAAATGCCTAAGGTAAATTTTGTGTTTAATGAACACAATATGTGTATATAATTTGCTATCTTATATTAATTAATAATTAATTCTTTTTTGGGGTTTTGGTGGTGCAAACCACGCATTTTTTCAACTTTTGATTAAAATTTGCCTACAGTAAAAATATCAACTATGCAAGTCCATTTGACTAATCGCCAACAAAATATACTTTCGGCCACTGTACGTCATTATATTGCTACAGCAGAGCCAGTAGGATCTAAAGCCCTAATTGATGGTTTCGATTTAGGTGTTAGCTCGGCTACTATTCGCAATGTCATGGGGGGCTTAGAAAAATCAGGGTTACTTTACCAACCACATACCTCTGCGGGGAGAATTCCTTCTGATTCTGGTTATCGGATTTATGTGGATCAATTAATTGTACCATCAGAGACGTTAGTGAAAGAAGTAGAAGCGGTATTACAAAAACGTCTACACTGGGAAGATTGGAGTTTAGAAGCTTTGTTACAAGGTGCGGGACAAATTTTAGCAACATTAAGCGGCTGTATTAGCTTAATTACGATGCCGCAAACTACAATAGCAAAGTTACGCCATTTACAATTGGTGCAAATTGAAGCTGGTAGGATTATGTTAATTGTGGTTACCGATAGTTATGAAACCCATTCTAAAGTGATGGATTTATTTTCAGAATCATCAGTAATTAAACCGAATGAGGAGGTGATTGATCATCAATTGCAGATTGTTTCTAATTTTTTAAATAGTCACTTACGAGGACAAAGTTTATTAGAAATAGGCTATCTTGATTGGAATGAATTAGATCAAGAATTTCGAGTTTATGGCGAATTATTGAAAAGTTCTCTGGTAGAATTAACTAATCGCGCTCTTGCACCGACAGCTACACAAATTATGGTAAAGGGTATCGGAGAGGTTTTACGACAACCAGAATTTTCTCAGGTACAACAGGTACAAACAATTATGCAATTGTTGGAAGAGGAACAAGACCAACTTTGGCATTTAATTTGTGAAGAGCCGGAAATAGATGATACTAGTAAATCTAAGGTAACGGTAAGAATTGGTGCAGAAAATCCTCTCAAACCTATTCGCACTTGTACTTTGATTTCTGCTATTTATCGTCGGGGTTCTGTGCCGGTGGGAAGTGTGGGGGTTTTGGGTCCAACTAGGTTAGACTATGAAAGTGCGATCGCTGTGGTCGCAGCAGCAGCAGATTATCTCTCAGAAGCTTTTAGTTAGTTAATTTCCATGAAATTGGCCTGAAAAATTGCCATGATCACAAGGGAATAGGGAACTGGTTTTTTGGTGACTTTAGCTATTTTTAAATGCTTTTGCTTTTTCAAGGTTTTATATTTCAATCATGATGAGAAAAATTACTTTTGGTCTATTATGGCTAGGATTTATTTCCTATGCCTTTTTCTTTGCTCCTCCCGAACAACCTGATACTTTTGAGTTAATAAAAAATCTCTCTACAGGAAATTGGCAAGAAATTAATCCCCTGATTATATGTTTATTTAATATCATGGGGATTTGGCCTTTTATATATAGTGCAGTAGTCTTTTTTGATGGTAGAGGTCAAAAAATCCCCGCTTGGCCTTTTGCTATTGGTACTTTTGCTTTAGGTGCATTTGCACTTTTACCATACTTGGCTTTAAGAGAACCTAATCAAAAGTTTATAGGTGAAAAAAAATCATTTTTGAAAATACTGGATTCCCGGATTTTGGGAATTTTATTAACTTTAGCTGCAACGGTTTTATTTACCTTTAGTTTACAAGGAAATTGGAGTAATTTTGTCGAACAGTGGCAAAATAACAGGTTTATTCATGTCATGAGTTTAGACTTTATCATGTTGAGTTTATTATTTCCAACGTTATTAGGAGATGATATGATGCGACGGGGTTGGCAAAATAATCAATTATTTTGGTTATTTGCAATGCCTTTATTTGGATCTTTGATATATTTGTGTGTCCGGCCACCTATAGAAATAGAAAATAAGAAAGGAGTTGAAAATACAATATTTAACTAATTCCTAATTGTTCAATTTTTACTTAATCAAGATGTGGGAATTAAAAAGGTAAATATCCGGTTGTCAACATTTTACAGCGGATTACCAATGGGATGTTGCATAAGTTGTAAATTTAACCAAATAATTGTAATAATTGTCCTGATGTGACACATTTGAGATTGAACTAGGAAATAACTATAGCATTTTTTCATTTACAGCAGTCGGCTCTGACTTCCTTTTCGCTGCTATAGCAATTACTAGGCTAGAAACTGATGAAAAAAGTTAATATTTACCGCTTTTGCAATTATACTTTAATAGGTTTAATATCCTGCTGTTTGGTGTTAAATAGGGTTTCCCCGGCCTTGACTCAGACAGTTTCTCTAATTAACTCCGCACCCGCACCTGATACTAGCTTGATTTGGCCGACCCAAGGAATTATTTCTCAAGGTTTTCGTAAATACGAACATGAAGGAATTGATATTGCGGGAGCAAAAGGTACACCGATTTTGGCTGCTGCTGCTGGTACAGTGGTAAAAGCTAGTTGGGACAATTGGGGATTAGGCAATTTTATCGAAATTAAACATCTTCATGGTATTGTGACCGTTTATGGACATAATAGCCGTCTACTGGTCAATAAAGGTCAACAGGTCAAACAAGGGCAAATTATTGCCGAAATGGGTTCAACAGGCAATAGCACCGCCCCTCATCTGCATTTTGAATTTTACCCCGATGGTCGTTTAGCTAGTAATCCTATTAGTTTATTACCGTCAACTACTATGGTAAAAACACCGATAAATGAACCGATTTCCCTGACTCCAAAGCCTGTTTTACCTATTAGTAATAATACTGAATGTAATGGGACTCCAGTTATAACTGGAGAGACAGCAACAGCGACTATTAAAGTTTGTGAGGAAAATAATCAGTTATTTTATTTGGGGAAATTAAAACAAGCACCAAATCAACTTTTAAAAATCCGAGCTTGGAAAGTTAATAATAACAGATATAGAGCAGATAATGGCACTTTTTCCTACTTAATTAGCCCAGAAAAAATAGAAATTTGGCGTAATGGTAATCCAATTCGTGCCGATAATTTTCTCACTGCTAATGGTGTGGGCAACTAAAACTACTAATGACTTTATGTAATTGATGATTTCATTACAAATACCTGATGTGACAGTTCAAATGGCGGAATATAGCAGCCAATGTGTTTCAGCAAAGAATTATAAAATCAATGAAGATTAGATCTAAACAAAAGTATTGCAAAACTTCACATAAAGGAGCAGATGATCATGGAATATTTGGCTTATTCCTATATGTATATAGAAGATGAAGAAACAAATGGAAATTTGCCATTAAATTTACCTAAATTGGCGCAGGTATTGAATTGGCGACAGTTTTTTAAATCTTCTGCATGGTTAACTTTGGCTGGTGTGAGTATATTACTAGCTACAGTTGCTCAAATGCAGTTTGCTTCGGCAGAATATGTCAGGACTAATGGTAGTTGTATGAATATTCGTACAGGACCTAGCACCGATAATTCATCCATAGCTTGTGTCCAAAATGGGTCATACATTGGTGATACTGGGAATGTCAGAAATGGATTTGCAAGAATTTCCTCGGGACGTTACCGGGGATACTATGCTGCTGAAAGATGGATTGGTAACACTCCTGGCTATTCTTCCCGTAGACACCGTTCTGGATACGGTGTTGGCGGTAGGGTAACTGTAGGATATGGCACAAGGGGCGAACGAGTGCGAGAAATCCAAAGGGCTTTAGGGATTAGGGTTGATGGTGTTTACGGTTCAAGAACCATTAATGCAGTGCGTCACTTTCAAAGACGTAACGGACTGCGTGTAGATGGTGTTGTTGGTTATCAAACTCGGAGGGCTTTAGGTATTTAGCTGCGGTGACAAGTAATTTTTGACAAGTTGTAAAATGCGTTCTGCTGCATGGCCATCGCCAAAGGGATTAATGGCGGTGGCCATTTTGGTATAAGCGGCTGGGTTGCTGAGTAGTTCACTAGCGGCTGCAACAATATTTTCCGTTTGTGTACCTACAAGTTTGGCTGTACCTGCGGTGACAGCTTCTGGCCTCTCTGTGGTATCTCTGAGAACTAACACTGGTTTACCCAAGCTGGGGGCTTCTTCTTGTAAACCACCAGAATCTGTTAAGATTAAATGCGATCGCTCAATAGCCCCCACTAATTCTGCATAATCTAAAGGTTCTGTCAAGAAAATCCGGGGATGATTCCCCAACAATTTTTGTAATGGTTCTCTAACTATCGGATTTTTATGTAATGGTAATAATAAAGATGTATCGGGAAATTGCTCTAAAATCTGTAAAAAACTTTCAGCGATATCTTGCAGGGGTTCTCCCCAGTTTTCCCGTCTATGAACCGTTGCTAAAATTGTCCGATATTGATGCCAATCTAAACCCGGTATATGACAAACTGGTTTAGTTGCAGCCACATTTAACAAAGCATCAATTACCGTATTTCCTGTGAGGTGAATTTCTCCCAACACTCCAGAACTTTGTAAATTTTCCACCGCTAAATTTGTCGGGGCAAAATGCAATTGTGTAAGCTGAGAAATTAATCTTCTATTAGCTTCTTCTGGAAAAGGATTAAATAAATCATCAGTTCTTAAACCAGCTTCCACATGACCAACGGGAATTTTTTGATAAAAAGCGGCCAAAGTTGCAGCAAAAGCAGTTGTCGTATCTCCTTGAACAATCACAAAATCTAAAGTTTGTTCCTGAAATAATGCTTCTAAACCTTGTAAACTTCGACAGGTAATCTCACTAAGAGATTGCTGACGCTGCATAATCTCCAAATTCCAATCAGCTTTGAGTTTGAACAACTTCATTACTTGTTCAACCATTTCTCGATGTTGTCCTGTGAGAATTACCTGCAATTCAAAATCTGGAGAATTTTGAAAAACTTGAATTACTGGTGCTAGTTTAATAGCTTCGGGACGAGTTCCTAAAATAATGCCAATGCGGTGTTGATTAGTCATTAGTCAAATAATTACAATTTACTTTTAATTTTCCTAGACGGTAATTAATTTTTTACCTAATTATACCAAATTGTTTATAGTATTTGCGAACAAAATTATAGCCTGTAAGTGCTTGAGTATCTAATCGTATTTTAAATAACACAGCTTTACTGATGCGATCGCCCCATGATAAAAATTTGATTGTCCCTGTCACACCTGAAAAAGCAAAATTATGACTTAAAGCTTGTTAAATACTTTAGTATTACCATTTTTTTCCATAGCAATAGCTACTGTTTTAGTAGTATCGACAAACTTTTTATAATAGTCTATGTAGGTTGGGTTGAACAACATGAAACCCAACATCTACGCGAATTGGTTGGGTTGAAAAATGAAACCCAACCAACAATTTTCTTAACTAAACCTTATTGGTTAAATGACAAACTTTTCTGTAATGGTTGCATTATTTAGAGTAACCCGGATTTGGAATTTTTCAGCCATTTCAGCACAAAATTTTAATTTAATGTAATTATCTCCTTGTTCTCTGGCTTTAACTTCTAAAAATGGCTGGCCATTTTCATATAATCCTGATGGCTCAATGTTTATCTTCTTAATTAAATCAAGAGTATATTGATATTCAGCTATTTTTCCTTCTTCTTTAAATAGTTTAGCTACTTTTTGTAACTTGGCAATAGTTCCTTTTACATCTTCCAATTGACCAGGGTTAGAATCTTGGCTATTCTGAGCTAGTGCAAGGCTAGGATCAATACTCAAGGCTTGGGTAAAATCTTCAATTGCTCCTTTTAAATCTCCTATTTTAAAACGGGCAAAACCTCTGTTATTGTGAGTTATTGCAAGACTAGGATCAATACTCAAGGCTTGGGTAAAATTTTCAATCGCCTCTTTTAAATCTCCTGATAGTAGGCGGGCAAAACCTCGATTATTATAAGCTAGTGCGTAGTTAGGATTAAGACGAATGGCTTGGTTACAATCTTCAATTGCCCCTTTTAAATCTCCTGATAGTATGTGGACAAAACTCTGGTTGAGGTAAGATTCTGCTGCATCATTAGAATCAATAAATATTTCCATACTTGCCAATTTACTCCGGGCAAAACCTCGGTTATGATAGGCTTTTGGATCTTGAGAATTAACTTGTACTAACAGTAATCTTGATTCTCTTGCTGACTCTAAAATATTCGGCACATTTTGAGCATCAACTTTAGAGCTATATAATATTGCTCCTAGTACAAAAACTAAAGTTGTTAATTTTGATAATTTCATTCAATTTTCCTTCTTTAAGTAGTGTGTAAAATTGTTTAATTGTCCTCTATTTTGCTTCTGGTGACACTCTCGCTAGAACTAGGCTTTGAGGGAAATATCCTGAAGATTCACTTAAATAACTTGATAACATATTGATATCCAGCTATTTTTCCTTGTTGTTGAAATAGTTCAGATGCTCTTTGCAAATCGGCAGTAGCCCCATTCTCATCTTCTAGTTCACGACGGGTAAGACCTCTATTCATGTAAGCTAGTGCATCGTTAGGATTAAGACGTAAGGCTTGGTTGTAATCTTCCATTGCCCCTTTCACATCTCCTAATTCACTGCGGGCATTACCTCTGTTTGTGTAAGATTCTGCAAAATTAGGGTTAATCTGTATAGCTTGGTTAAAATCTTTCATTGCCCCTTTTACATCTCCTGATAGAGTAAGGGCAACACCTCGGTTGCTATAGGCTAATGCAAAGTTAGGATTAATCTGTATAGCTTGACTGTAATCTTCTATCGCCCCTTTTATATCTCCTGATGCACGGCGGGTAAGACCTCTTTTTATATATACTTCTGCAAGATTAGGATTAAGACGCAGGACTTGACTGTAATCTTCAATCGCTCCTTCTGCATATCCCACTTCACGTAGGGCATTACCTCGGTTATAGTATGCTTCTGCAAGGTTAGGATTAAGCCGTATGGCTTGGTTAAAATCTTCAATCGCCCCTTTCACATCTCCTGATGCACGCCGAGCCGCACCTCGGTTGCTGTAAGCTTCTTCGTAGTTAGGATTAAGCCGTATGGCTTGGTTAAAATCTTCAATCGCCCCTTTCAAATCTTCTGATGCACGACGGGCAACACCTCGGTTGCTATAGGCTAATGCAAAGTTAGGATTAATACGTATAGCTTGGTTGAAATCTTCAATCGCTCCTTTTATATCTCCTGATTCCAATCGGGATTCACCACGCTTGATGTAAAATTTTGGATCTTGAGAATTAACTTGTACTAACAGTAATCTTGATTCTCTTGCTGACTCTAAAATATTCGGCACATTTTGAGCATCAACTTTAGAGCTATATAATATTGCTCCTAGTACAAAAACTAAAGTTGTTAATTTTGATAATTTCATTTTGTTTTCCTTCTTCAATTAAGAACTTTTCAGATTTATCAATACCTTCGCTATGGTGCAAAACATGAGAATTGCTACTAACGGGACTTGTAATGAAGTGTAAATTCTGGCTATCAACCGCCACCACCGCCGCCACCACCGCCACCGCCGCCACCACCGCCACCACCGCCACCACCGCCGCCACCGCCACTGCTGCGTACTGGAATTACTTCTTCAAATTCGTTATGATATGAGCAGTTTTGGCAGTGGTGGGTTACTATTTGCTTTCCTTGAAAGCTAGTAGTTGCCGGAACTAATATTTTATAATTCCGTTTCAGCGTAAATTTTTGACATTGGGGACATTTTCGATCATTGATTGGCGAAACTATAACAAAGGCAATGTATGCGAAAAAGCACAGAAATATAAAGTTATTCCAATTCAAAACAAAGCCACCTTGTTGCCAATTGGGTTGAGGAATATTCAGAATTGCGCTAGGGAATGTCACCTGAACTTCTAGTTCTTGTTGCGGTGGAATAGGCTGATTTGCTACAAATTCAAATGTTTTCGGATTTACTTGACGGCTTGTAGCTGGTATACCAAAATTTTGAAAATCTTGGACTTTACCTGATAAAGTTTTTGGTAATTGTACCCGAACTTTTGCCGATTGAATTGTGGCTTTACGGTCAGCGAAAATGGCTTTCCAATAAACTTGAGTATTCTCATTATTAATATGCAGTCCGCCAACTACACGATATTTCAAAACAAAAGTATGTGTTTCTGGTGGTTTTAATTGATGTTGCCAACGAATCCAAAATTGATTATTTTCAATTCCGGTTTCACTAGGAATAATTTGATTATTTTCTTGAACCGTTACATCCTTAATTTCATCAACTTTATCCAAAGGAATATAGCGATATCGTTGATTAGGATAATCTGATTTAAACACATATTTTTGCGTTTCAGTGACTAACATATCTCCGTTATTTTGCACATCAATATTAACATTGATATAGTCCCAATAAAACGTTACTTCCTGTGCAACAGCATGACTAAATGTAATTAAAAATGTCACCAACACAGAAAGTAATGAAAGAGAGATTCTTTTGATCAATTGTTTATTCATAGTTTCGTTTTCTCTGTTTACTTTGTACCTTCTCTGGAGTTTGAGACAAAGAGTCTTGGTGAACCATAGTAATATTCAGTAATATTCACCGCTTTTTGTTCTGACAAAACAAGTGTCTCCAAAATTTATGTGATTGTCATCACTAAGTTACTTAAGTATTTACCTTAATAAAGTTAATTATTCTCATAAATAATATTAATAAAATTAATTAATTAACATTATTTCCCCTGAGAGTCTGAGAAGATTTTGAATAAGACTTACGCAAAAAATCTTTTAAACTCTCATTCCCTCCTAACCTCCGTGTCCTGTGTGTCCTCTGTGGTTTATTATTTAATTTTCATCATCAAAACAGGCAACTTTGAGATTAAATAATAATCAACTACCACCATTGCCGCACATAAACCCCACAATGAACACAAAAACAATATTTACCTCCTGGATAACTTGCCCTAAACCCAATCTCCAAGCCAAATTACGCCTATTTTGTCTACCCTATGCTGGTGGTAACAGGACGGTTTTTCGTACCTGGACTGATTATTTACCGAAAACTATTGAATTATGTCCTATAGAAATTCCTGGTAGAGGAAGACAAATTAAATCATCTGCATACACAGAAATTCAACCTTTAGTGCGAGAAATAGCCACCAATATCATCCCCTATTTAGATAAACCTTATGCTTTTTTCGGTTACAGTATGGGTGCATTAATTAGTTTT
This sequence comes from Anabaena sp. FACHB-1391, assembly GCF_014696755.1. Lineage (NCBI taxonomy): Bacteria > Bacillati > Cyanobacteriota > Cyanophyceae > Nostocales > Nostocaceae > Anabaena > Anabaena sp. FACHB-1391. The sequence continues at coordinate 91,723 of NZ_JACJQS010000004.1, forward strand.
GAGTTAATCAGGTTACTACGTTCTGAATATAATTTTCACCCTTTACATTTTTTTGTGGCTGCCCGTCGCGCTCCTCAATTACCATGGAAAAAACCACGGATTTCTAAATTATCAGATCCGGATTTTTTAGCGGAAATATATCGCTTAAACGGGACTCCCAAGGAAGTGCTAGAAAATGCTGAACTCATGCAGCTTTTTATGCCTATTATTCGCGCTGATTTTGCCCTGATAGAATCCTATATTTACGATCCTCAACCAGCTTTAGATTGTCCTATTTATACTTTTGGTGGTTTACAAGACCGAGAAGTTAGTTATAATTCCCTTGCGGCATGGCAAGAACAAACTACTGCTGATTTTTCATTACAAATGATGGATGGTGATCACTTTTTTATCAATACAGCTAAAACTACTTTACTTAATAGTGTGATTCAATGTTTACAGTCACATATCTAAGATATTTTTGTCCAAAAAAAATAGCAAAAATTTCTATATTTATCTTTGAGATTCCGAATTTAGAGTTACTATTTAAATAGTACGGTAATTACGATAACAATATCTATAAAACCGAACTGTAATCAATTTATTTTCCAGTGTTACTATTGAGTTGGGAGGCTAAAGCTTAGGCTTTTTGGAAGTTAAAGGTTAGAAGTTTTGCCAGTAATATTATTGTTTACCAAGTCAAGAGCTTAAAATTCAGTCTCACCAAGTCAAGAAGTCAAATAGTCAGTTTTAAGGAGATAGCTATGACACTTGTACGTTGGGATCCGTTACGGGAAATAGAACGCTGGGACCCATTCCCTGAAATGGGCGCTCTCCAGCGGCAAATGAATCGCTTGTTTGAACAATTATTGCCAACGGACGGTGGTGAAAGGGCAGGGTTGACTTTCATTCCTGCGGCTGAGATTGCGGAAACTGATGGCGATTTGAGGTTGAAAATAGAAATACCAGGTGTCGAGCCGAAGGATCTTAATGTTGAGGTCGCTCCTGAATCGGTTTCTATTAGCGGTGAGCGTAAGTCAGAAACTACAACGGAAGAGGGCGGTATGACTCGCTCAGAATTTCGTTATGGCAAGTTCAAACGGGTAATTGCTTTGCCCGCTGTCGTAGACAATGAAAGAGTGGGAGCGGAATACAAAGATGGTATTCTCCGTCTTACCATTCCTAAGGCCGAATCAGAACGACAAAAGGCTGTGAAGGTTCGTCTTGGCTAATTGCCTGGAGGTAGGTTAAATTAAGAAGGGTAAAAGGGTTTTATGATCCTTTCACCCTTCATTTTTTTTGTGAGGATTATCGGATATACTTTCTTAAAGTATGTCTGAAAGTATGTTTTTAATTCTATAATTAATTCTTAGGATAGATGCTACAAAGCACTCTTGCATCTACTAGTTATGAATGCAACCAGTTGGTACTAGATTATTTTTTGATTATTTTGTATATTGTTTTTTATATTGTTAGGTGCAAGATGAGTAAATATATCTCACTCACTGTTAATATATCAGAAATTGTAGTTTGTGTTCGTGGTTTGGATAGGATTTAGTGATTTTTTGGCAAACTTCTAGAAAAACACACACTGATACAGTTTTATTTGCTTGAATAGCTTTATAAAGAGGATTTGGATTGGTAATTACTAATTATGGCAACAAAAGTAGTTGATGTTAGAGAGTATACGGTTAGAGCGCACAAAAGAGTGATTCATACACGAGTTTTTAACTTTGTTTGTAAAGAATGTAATCAGGCTACAAAGAGGGAAACTTTCGGAACACGTCCTTTATATTGCGAAAGTTGTCGTCCTCCCCAACCTCCGAAAAAATCAGTTCAGGTATCTGAACCGAGTAAACCGCGTCCCATGACCTACAGCAGCGATACAAATTTAGATTGAGTGAATTGCTATGAATTCTCCAGGACAATTACAACCACCTGATGTATTTATTACGCCATTGTTGGAATTACGAGATTACTATCAGAATCTTGTACAAAAGTACCAACGTCTGTTTATAGAAGCGCGATCGCAATTAGATCATGTAGAATCTTTGTTGTCTACTTGGTCTTATGGTAATGGCAATCAACCAATTGAAGCTATTAAGGATGATTCACTGTTACTGCTTTCTTCTCATCACACTTCTGATGTCGAATGCTTGGAGTCTCTAGAGTCGGAAATTTCTCAATTAGACTCTTTAAAAACAGATCATTCCCTTGGACAAGTGAGGGACTCGGATAATTTTTCTCTTGAGCGTCGTCACTATGTCGGAAAAGGGGAAGAAGTTCCCATGCTTCCTCACTATGGAAATATGACTCGCATGGAAGCACTGAAAAAGCTGATGCGAGAATATGTTGGAACTGTGTGCCACATAGATTTTATTGTGCGATCGCTTTATGGTGATTTAGAGTCTACTATTTTCAAGGTGGTTAAAGGTAGAGTTCAATCATCTCTAACTCAAGGAAGGGAAAGTGGCTATTGGTCAGGTATTCCTAATGAACCTGGTTGTTATACCCTAGATTTAAATTCACTAGGTCCGATTCATGCTAAGGGGATATCTAAGAGCATTAAATCTACCAAAACCAACAAAAATTTTGCCAAACCCCAGACGAAATCAGTACCGATGTTGGCTCAATTTGATGGTCAATTTTTAATTGATGCTCTTACCCTATTTCTAGAAAAAAATGCAGGGCGAATTTTCAATGTCAGTGAGATACTCAATGGTATCTATGGAAATCTGGATACGGAGGAAGTCAGAGAGGTGAAAAATAAGGTTCTCAATGAACTATCTAGGGGGCATCGTACAGGCCGATTTGTGAGAGTTCCCAACCAAATTGGTTTATATACTTGGGATCTGAATGCAATTAGCCGGTAATTAGTGAGGATTCAGCATACCATGGTAGCACTCAGATGCCCGACTCCTGGCAATAAATCATAAATCATAATTTATTCACAGGATTAAATAAAGAAAGAAGTCGGGCATCTTGCTCAAGATTTACTCAACTAGCTGAATCCTTAGGATGATTACCGAAACCTGACTCAAGTATACCCCAGAGAACGAAGCGGATTCTCGTTCATCTAAAATTACAGTAAAATTAAAGTAATTTTTCATCAATTTCACCACAGATTATGTTTGTGTCACATCTGCTAGAAAAATGGTGTAAGTTACATCTTCTACCAATATCACTGGTATGTTTCGATTTAACGGGACTGACGGGGCTCGAACCCGCAACTTCCGCCGTGACAGGGCGGTGCTCTAACCAATTGAACTACAGTCCCTTGACCTGCACTTCAACTATTATGCCTGCTTTTTTTCTAATTGTCAAGTGGTTTGAGAAAATTTTTTTTGAATCAGTTTTTTAGCAAGTAGGGCATAGTAATAAGCATTATTTAAGGCTTGCGTATAAGTGTATTTTATCAAACAAACAATAGGCAGCCGCCAAGAAGAATAACCTTGTAGGTAAGCCAAAAGTGAGCAGTCTCGCTATATTAGCAAGTAATAGGACAAGTTGAAAAGGAGTTGACAAAAGATGGAAACCAAGCCCATGAACCCATCTCTAGGACTCGCGGATATTCCCCCCGGCTATCTTAATATTATGGGTTATGTTGACCAATCGGAAGTTAATGGACCCGGTTGTCGGGCTGTTGTCTGGGTACAAGGCTGTAACCGTGAGTGTTCTGGTTGTTTTAATCCTGACTCCTGGGCATTTGAGATTAATGATTTAGTGGCTATTGATACCTTAGCTGCAAGTATTCTCAAAAATCCTCAGAATACTGGTGTAACTTTTTCTGGTGGTGAACCATTTTGGCAAGCACCGGCATTGACGATTTTAGCCAAAAAGTTAAAAGCAGCGGGTTTAAATATTATGTCTTTTACTGGTTTCACACTCCAGCAATTACAATCTAATTCTGCCCCTCCTGGGGCAAAAGAATTGTTAGCAGAATTAGATATTTTGATTGATGGTCCTTTTGTCAAATCTCTAGCAGTTAATTCTCCTGATTCTCCGGTTTCTTCTAGTAATCAAAATGTGAATATCTTTAACCCAGAATTTGCAGATAAAATCACCTGGGCTAGTGATCAAATTGAAGTCCACATTCTCAAAGATGGTAATCGCATTGTTACAGGTTATCAAGGTTTACTAGAATTAAGTTAAGCTCTACTGCATTTAATTTGTATGATTCTAGCGGGCAAGATGCCCGCACCACAAAATCTAGTGACCTACAATCTTTACCGGAGATGTCCAACTACTTCAATTACTCCATTAAAATTAACTGCGAAGGATTTAACTGCACATACCAGGGAAATGATTGATCTTGAATATTTACCCATTTTTCTTTATAAATTTCCCCTTGTAGATGATAATCCTGGGGATGATTAGCTGGAGAATGCAGTTTGAGAAATACCGTCATTCTGTGGGGTGTTTCACTAGTGCGAACTAAATAACACGGGAAAGTATTTACTTGTTGAGGATCTTTTGTAAAAACCAAATGATGAGCGCGAATACCAACATAAGACAATTCTGAAGGAATATTTTCTCCAAGTTGGAGATTACAACCCCAATCAATTGCTTCTATTTGTTGGGGTTTTCGGTGTGCTAATATTTTAGCACGAGAAAAGTTTTTACAACCAGTAATTTGAGCAACATTCACACTGGCAGGATGTTGAAAAATCTCATATTTAGAACCATAGTGGGCTGCTTTTCCCCCTTCTAATACTAACAAATTAGGACATAAACGATAAGCCTCTTCCATATTATGAGTAACAAACAAAGTTACTCCCGAATAATCAGCCAGGATTTCTGTCACTTGTTGTTCTAATTGACTGCGTAAATGGGTATCAAGGGCAGAAAATGGCTCATCTAAAAGTAAGGCTTCTGGCTTGCTTGCTAAAGCCCTAGCTAATGCTACTCGTTGTTGTTGTCCCCCGGAAAGTTGGTGGGGATAGCGGTTTCCAAATCCTTGTAATTTCATGGCTATTAATTGCTTTTCTACCTCTGTTTTAGTATCTATATATTTTGGTATACCAAAGGCAATATTTTCCGCTACAGTAAGATGTGGAAATAAGGCATAATTTTGGAATAAAAATCCAATTTGTCGTTGATAAATGGGAATATTAATTTTATTTTCTGAGTCAAATAATACTCTATTATTTAGAATAATTTGTCCTCTGGTCGGTGTTTCTATGCCTGCTAGACAACGCAAAATCATGCTTTTTCCTGCACCAGAACCTCCCAATAATCCTAGTGGTTCATTATTGGTATTAAAGGCAATTTTTAGATGAAAATTATCTAGTCTTTTTTCGATATTTAAAAACAAACTAGCTACGGAGGTATCAATTAATAAAGAAGAGGATTTATTTTCTAATTCTATTGGTTTTATTCCTGATTTTGTGAGTTTGTGTTTATCCTGAAATTCTTGCCAAAAATTACCTAGAATAATACTTGAAAGGGAAATAATCATCATGGCAATTGACCAAAACCAAGCTTCATTTATTGCCCCAGATTCTACTGCAAAATATATGGCCATGGGCATCGTTTGTGTTTGTCCAGGAATATTACCTGCTAACATTAAAGTTGCCCCAAATTCACCCAAAGCCCTCGCAAAAGCTAAGGTTGTGGCAGCTACAATGCCCGGAAATGCTAGGGGTAAACTAATGCGCCAAAAAATCGTCAATTCCTTAGCACCCAAGGTTCTCGCTACTCGCAGAAGATTAACATCAATTTGCATAAAAGAGCCAAGTGCAGTTTTATACATTAATGGGAATGAAACTACTGTAGCAGCGATGGCAGCACCATACCAAGTAAAAACAATTGTGGTATCATAAGCTTCTAAAAGTTTACCAACAGGACCATTTTTACCAAAGAATATCAGCAGTAAAAACCCAACTACTGTAGGTGGTAGAATCAACGGTGCAACAAATATACCCTCAATTAAAGATTTACCTTTACCGCGATATCCCAACATCCAATAAGCAGCAGATATACCCAAAAAGAAGGTGATAAACGTTGCGAGTAAAGCCGTTTTCAATGATATCCAAAGCGGTGATAAGTCCTGTGGCATAGTTTTTTAGATCAACGGTATAAATTTTAATTTCTATTAAAAACCCTTCTGTATTCCTGCATTTCTCAATCATTAAAGAATATTAAAAATTAAGGGTTTAGGTAGTTTAATAAATCGTGAGTAAGATCCCTGACTTGTTTGTTTAATCCTATGAATAAATGATGATTTCTGGACAAAAGTTTGGGATCTAAAATTTCATCTATGATCAAGGTAGAATAAACCCATATTTCTTAAATACCGCCTTAGATTTATCACTAGATAAAAATTGGGAAAATTCTTTAGCAGCATCAACATTTTTACTGCGTTTAATAACTACTAATGGGTAAATAATGGCAGAGTGGTATTTTTCATCTGCTGTAACTACAACTTTTACCTGATTAGAGATTTTGGCATCAGTTATATATACTAAACCTGCATCAGCATTACCACTTTCTACAGATGCTAAAACTTGACGCACGTTGTTAGCAAATACCAGTTTTGATTTAATTTCTGACCAGATTTTTAACTTTTCTAATACTTGTTGTCCGTATTGTCCCGCGGGTACGCTTCTCGGTTCACCAATGGCGATTTTTTTGACGTTGCTATCTTTAAGATTGTAGAAACTGGTGATACCAACAACATTTTTAGGTACTACCAAAACTAGCCGATTTTTAGCGATGATATTCCTTGTACCAGCAACTACAAGTCCTTTTTGTTCTAAAGCATCTACTTGTTTTTTCGCGGCAGATATGAAAATATCCGCTGGCGCACCTTGTTCTATTTGTTGCTGTAATGCCCCAGAAGATCCGAAATTATAACTAATATTGATGTTGGCCTGACTTTGTTGGTAAAGAGATTTGATTTCTGCCAATGCCTCTTTTAAACTAGCGGCCGCAGATATGAGTAGGTTTGTATTAGATTGTGCAACTGCGGGGTAATGAATTACACTTGGGAAGCCAATTATCAGTAATAAAGTAGCTAAAGCGGTAGTAATTAAGACTATTATCTTTGTTTTTTTGCTCATGAAATTGATACCCGATATACTTTTACTAAAATTATCATAGTAAATACCAATTTAATTGGTAAATTTACTAATTTATTTTTAACTAAATGTTAAGATATGAAGATATATAGCACAATTACCAAGAGAAAATTTGTATTTTTCACTGAAAAATACCAACTTTTTAGGAATTAATCTCTACCTGTTAAGTTGGTATTGAAGGTTTGATGTCCTTGTGTCTATAGAACTCAAGGTAGATTAGGTATGAAATACGACTGTAATTAAGGGAAGAAAAGCTAGGAGAAAAATATGCCAAGATTGCAATTGCGTTTCCGCTGTTGGTTCAGATGGTGTTAATAACGCTTCTATTCTTTGTTCTAAGCGATCGCCCGCACCTAAAGCAGCACAGCAAACATCGGATGTGATTGGGTTATTGCTCACGACTAATAACAATGATTCTGCTAATACCAACGGATCTACTTGAGATGCAGCGTAACTATCAGCCCGTAACTCACGTAAAACTAACAACTCTTGCCATAAAGGTTCTGTATTGGGCAACCATGCGGTACAGGAACGCATCCAACCCAGCCAAAAGAACCAGAACGTATCCCTATATTGATAATGCCCTTGTTCGTGGGCTAAAACGCTTTCCAGATGGAGTGGGGAAAGAGTTTCTAGTAATCCTTTACTGACAACTAACTCCGGTTGCCAAAAACCAATTTGTCCGGCAAATAAAGCCCCTGTGTGTAGGATTCGGACCTGTTTACCATTCAGATTCACTTGGGGACATTCACGAGCGGATTTAATCGCTTTCCAGCCACTTAAAACAAGTTTAAGCCCTAAGATGTTAAAAAATCCTAGAAAAATCAATGCTAGGATATAACTGAAAGGATTGGTATACATTCCACCCATTTTCCCTTGTGTACCCATGCAGACTACAGCGGTAACTGTCATGAAGATCAGTAAAGGGGGAAAAAGGAATAAAAATAGGGTTTTTTGCCATCGTAAATGCCAATTGCCTTGGGGTATATTACCAGAGTATCTTAACCAGTAAGCAACGGCAACAGCGGTGATAATCATGAGTATATGCATATTTATTTTCCTCCTCTGGCTTCCCGCGCGGATTGAATGCGTTTTGCGATCGCTTCTATTTGATCAGTCGCAGCTTGATCTAGACTATCAGCAAATGCCGCAATTATATCAGGATTTCCCACTGCTAAAAATCGCTGTAATTGATCATGAGCTTTAATCACCTCTGCTTGTTGTTTAGTTAACAATGGCCGCCAATAAAAGGCTTTCCCTTCTTTATCACAAGCTAACCAGCCTTTTTCTGTGAGACGACGGAGAACGGTAGTAACGGAGGTATAAGCTAATTCACGATCTGGATCTGCTAGAATGCGATCATGTACATCTTTAACTGTTGCTGAACCTAATTCCCACACTATACTGAGAATTTCTGCTTCTAGTGGACCTACTGATAATTGTTTGGGACGATAATCGGGTAAGGGGGTCATGTTGATAATTTTCGATGTTTTTTCTATTTTTACATTCTTGATCTTTAATTTTTTCAACCCGTATTTTTAACCCGTAGTTGATTGAATTTCTTTTACAGCGTATTACCACAAGGACGAGATACACTGTTGGCGGGTAAGATTCCCGCACCACAAGATTTTTATCATTAATTAATATCTGTACTTCATCATATCGGAAACTGCTGATATTAATAAGTGATAAATTAATACTAGAAGTCGGGGATACTACATTTTAATATTACATTTTACTCAAGATTCAACACCTTCAAAATTCTGAGTATTGCAAAGATTCATCGTCTTTTCTACACCCTGTTTAAAACTAAATTCTACACAATCAACGACAAAGTTTAAAACTTGAGACATAACTTTATTTTCAGCAGCAGAAAATCGCCCTAAAACGTGAGCAACAGTATCAGACTTATCCCCGTCTATAGCACCTTTCGGTTTACCTATACCAATTCGCAACCGGGGGAAATTTTGAGTATTCAAATGGGAAATAATACTTTTCATACCATTATGTCCACCCGCAGAACCAGACAAGCGTAAACGAGTTTTTCCCAGGGGTAAATCTAAATCATCATAAATGATTAATACAGATTCAGGGGGTAATTTATACCAGTTCGTTACCGCTTGTATGGACTGTCCTGAACGATTCATATAGGTTAATGGTTTAAGTAAGCGGATTTTAACGCTACCTGGTGCAGTACCTTCACCAAACTCGCCTTGAAATTTGCGATTTTCGGCTACAGAAATTTGCCAAGCACGTGCTAGACTATCTATAGCTGCAAAACCAATATTATGGCGAGTTTGGTCATATTTAGGCTCTGGGTTTCCTAGTCCGACAATTAGCTGGGGAATTACTAAAGTCGGTTGTTTTACTTCTCCCTCCTTCATCCTTGTATATTTTCCTGCTGGTGTTTTCCGGCTTCAATGTGTTTAGGCTCTAGTTCAGCGGTTGTTTGTACAGTTTCTTTCAATTGTTCGGTTTCTCGTTTGAACTCGGTTTGAAAGTCATTAGAAGCTTCTTGGAAACTGCGAATGGTTTTCCCCAAACTGCGGCCAATTTCTGGTAACTTCTTAGGACCAAATATCAATAGTGCTACCACCATAATTACCGCCATTTCTGGTAAACCGATACCAAATATATTCATCTTCCTCTCCTGTAAACCTAGAAGGCTTCTTGCTATATAGGTTAATTTTATCGCTATTTTTCGAGATTTTTTATGAATAACAAAAACCCGGACAAGCCGGGTAGATTGTCATTTTAGCTTAATAACTGGATGACTATTAGCCCCCTAAACTACGCCAATCAACAAGTACATCTTGAATTAGCAGAGACTTGTTGTAGACTTGGAGGATAATGAGCAGAAATACGAAAAATAAACCCATAAACACAGCCATTAAAGGTGTCGTTCCCCAACCTGGGGATACTTTACCATACTCAGCATTTAAGGGTCTGAGAACATCCCCTAACCTAGTCCGTTGTGCCATAATTCACCTAAGATCAGTTGCAAAAGCTTTTTTTAATTTTATTGGCATTTGATAAAGACATTATAGATGAAATTGGCAAAACCTCAAAATTGAGGAGTCGGATAGGTTATTTAAGTTAAATTTTGTAATATTCTATAAATATTGCTTTCATAATATGTAACTAAATTTATGGACTTAGAACCCGCTACGGCGCTTGGGATTTCCTTTTGTGCGGCACTAGTGGCTATCACTGGTATGGCAATTTATACATCCTTTGGACCCCCAAGCCAGGAATTAGATGATCCCTTTGATGACCACGAAGATTAATGAGTTACTAATTTAACATAATGGTGGGTAATACCCACCTAAAATCCTCAATTATTTGACACTTGAGTAAAAACCAGGCCGCTATATGCTATAGAAGAACTCGGAAATCTAAATACTTAGAAATAATCTATCACAGCTTTAGCTATTGTTTCATTGCCATCTTTATTTATTACTTGTGTTTGCTTTGGTGGTTGGGGTAACTGATACAGAAAATCCCAATTACTTTGAAAAAATTCCGATGCAGTGATAATTTGATGATAATTATAATTAGTAATTCCTGCTAACATAAAAGCTGCTTCGGCAAAATCATCACGGGGTATAGTTACTACTGGTACATCTAAAAGCGTCGCTTCTGAAAATGTCCCATAACCGGGTTTAGAGATAATTCTCCCACAAATTGGCATAAAATCTACGGGACGATATTGACGATTTGTAACTTTAATTAAGTTCGGTAAATCTGGGGCTAAAAAATCAAACGTAATAAATTGCCAATCGGGAAATTTGCTAATATTGGTATAGGGAATTTGTTGCAAACCATAACCACCAAATGTTAGTAAAATGGTTTTTTCTGGAGGTGTATTTATTCCCCAGTTGCTGCGTAATTCATCAATAGAAAAACGGGGAGAACCACCTGTTAAACCTACGTCGGTAATATTGGGAAAAGCTGACATAGGTTCATGGAAAGGAAGACGAAATAACCGGTTAGATTTTGCGTACCAATTACTAATCCAATCAGCAATTTCTGTAAATTCTCCTCCCCAGTCTCGATAAATTAAATCCCAACCAAAGTTACTGATCATCCAGCAAGGAATATTCGCAGCTTCAGCAAATCCAGCAGCCAGAAAAGGAATATCTGCTAAAATCAAATTAACACGATTTTGACGAATAAAATTAACTTCTGAAGCAATTAAGGATTTGTGATTTTTCTTGATTTCTCGCAATTTTTCTAAAGTCGCTGGTTTATCCATGATCAAACTATCAACTTGAATCACACCTAAATCAAACGCTCGTTGACGTAAAATAAAATCACCTTCTATATAGGATTCTAGTAACCAACGAGGTGCAGTAGTTACTAAAATCAATAACGCTTCCGGGCATAATTTTTGAATGGTGTTAGCTATAGAAGCTGTGCGGGTAGCATGACCAAAACCGTGATTAGTAATGGCTATATATATAATTGGTCGTTCCATGATTTGAAAGGTAAAAGGTAAAAAAAATCTGTGTAAGTTGGGTTTCCCAAAGCCTCAACCCAACCTACTGGAGATCACTGTTATTAATTGATCAATTTCTGATTCTAATGTTAGGTAATGAACACTCACACGAATACAATTAGGATTAGCAATTGTTCTAGTTAAAATATTTTGTGATTCTAGATATTGCACTAATTTTAAACTAGGTTGATTACTTAATTGAAAGGAAACTAATCCACTTTCTGGAGGGGAATTTTTTAAACATTTGACATCAGATAAAGAGTTTAATTTTTGCCAAAGATATTGACTATTTTGGCAAATTCTCTCATATCTTTCCTCTGCTGTTCCCCACCGTTCATGAATTGTAATTGCTGCTTTTAAACCCACATATAATGAAGTTGATAAAGTAGAAACCTCATATCTGCGCCCATCCGGTTGCCAACCCGTTGGTTGTGCTTGACTATTAGTAGTAACTCCATTTAAACCAATAAAAGTAGGATGTAAGCTTGATCTTGCTTCGGGACGGACATATAAACCACCCACACCAGCAGGACCGCATAACCATTTATGACCAGTAAATGCGTAAAAATCCACACCCAATGCGGTTAAATCCAAGGGAAGAACACCCACGGATTGGGCTGCGTCTATCAATAACAGGGATTTATTGCTTCTGCATACTTCGACAATTTTGTCAATAGGTAAAACTTGACCAGTATTCCACAAAACATGACTCAATACTACTAAGCGGGTATGGGGACGGAGATTATCAGCAATAATACTGCTAGGATTTCCCTCGTTTAAAGTAGCCATTAAGGGACAGGTGGTAACTTCCACCGCAAATCTGCGGGCAATTTCCCCAGCCGTAGCTATGACCCCAGGGTGTTCACAGTCGGAAAGCAATAGATGATCACCAGCGTGCCAATCAATACCCCACATGGCAATGTTACAACCCACGGTAACATTACCTGTGAGAGTTATTGTATCACTTGGCACATTCAATAAAGAAGCGATCGCTTCTCGACTGGCTTGTATTTGCGGTGATATCCAACTATACGCTTCACTGCCAAAAGGACCGATATTTTGAATATGTGCCTGAGATTGAGCAATAGTATCCATAGCCACTTGGGGCATTGGTCCTTGTCCTCCGTAATTAAAATAAATTTTATTACTTAAAGCGGGAAATTGGGCGCGGTGGAGATGCAAATTGTTCATAAATATAGAGTTGTAGAGAGTTGTAGTTTTTTGTCTAATTTATTGATATATACTTTGATCAATAAATAATCAGCATCAATCAACATCAAATTTTACATCAAAAACTATGAATTGGTGGCAACGACTCAACAAAAATCCTTTAGCACGATCTGGGGCAATTGTCCTATTATGTTTCTATTTAGCAGTGATTGCGGCTGATTTTATCGCTCCTTATAACCCTTATGATTCACAAGCCAATGGTTCATTACTCCCACCTACTCCCATTCATTGGCTATCTGAGTCGGGGCAATTCATTGGACCTCATATATATCCTACAATACAAGGTGATACTAATTTAGAAACTGGAGAGAGAAAAATAATTGTAGACAAAACAAAGCCTTCTCCATTACGCTTATTTGTTGCTGGACCAGAGTACCAATTATTCAAATTGAGTATTTCCCTACCGCCAAAATGGCAAGACATCATAATTATTCCTGGAATTTCCTTAAATTGGCATTTGTTTGGCGTTATTGGTGACGCAAAATTTAATATTTTGGGAACAGACGAACAAGGACGAGACCAGTTTAGTCGCTTGTTGCATGGTGGTCGTATTAGTATGTTTATTGGCATTTTTGGCATCATTGTCACCTATCCATTGGCGTTGTTTATTGGTGGTATTTCTGGCTATTTTGGTGGTTTAATTGATAGTATAATCATGCGTTTAGCAGAAGTTTTGATGACCTTTCCCAGTATTTATTTATTAGTAGCACTATCAAGTATTTTGAGTCCAAAATTAACCAGCACTCAGCGATTTTTATTAATTATCTTGATCACTTCTGTAATTAGTTGGGCGGGTTTAGCCAGAATAATTCGCGGACAGGTATTATCAATCAAAGAACTCGAATTTGTGCAAGCTGCTAAGGTAATGGGTGGTAATCCAATTTATATTATCATTCGTCATGTTTTGCCGCAAACTGCTACTTATATTATTATTTCTGCTACTTTGACAATTCCTAGTTTTATTGGTGCAGAAGCTGTATTAAGTTTGATTGGTTTGGGGATTCAACAACCAGATCCTTCTTGGGGAAATATGCTTTCTTTAGCTAGTAATGCTTCTATTTTAGTATTACAACCTTGGCTGATTATACCACCAGCAATCCTAATTATTATCACTGTTTTATCTTTCAATGTTTTAGGTGATGGTTTGCGAGACGCACTTGATCCTCGTAGTTTAGAAAGGTAGTAGAAAGGTAGGTTGGGTTAAGCGATAGTGCAACCCGACACAATCTTTTATAATCAGGTTTAATAATGTTGGGTAACATAAGTCAATCCAACCTAGGCAATGATATAATAGACGGGTAACTACTTGGTATCACATCATGATGATTACTCAAGAATTAGAACTTAAAGAAAACATCTCTCAAGATGTGATTTTTCCCCCCAGTGATTTGTATAGTGATGAACCTCCCGTGGAAACAGAACTACATTTAAGACAAATAATTCTCCTTTTCAAATGTCTAGAATGGTTGTGGAAAGATAGATATGATTTCTATGCTGCGGGAAATCTCACCATTTACTATAGTCCTAATCAGAAAAAATCAGAATATTTCCGAGGTCCAGATTTCTTTGTTGTGCTAGGAACAGAACGCAAAACCCGGAAAAGTTGGGTAGTTTGGAATGAAGACGGCAAATATCCCAATGTAATTTTAGAGATTCTTTCACCAACTACAGTTAATACAGATAAAGAATATAAAAAAGAACTTTACCAAAATACTTTCCGCACCCCGGATTATTTTTGGTTTGATCCTTATACACTAGAATTTGCAGGTTTTCATTTATTAGATGGAAAATATCAACCTCTAGAAGCAAATGAAAAAGGACATTTATGGAGTGAACAATTAGATTTATATTTGGGAATTCATGAGGGATTATTGCGGTATTTCACACCAGAAGGAAAGCTAGTTTTTACCCCTGAAGAAACCGCAGAACGTTTAGCAGCAAAGTTGCGGGAATTAAATATAGATCCTGATGAAATTTAATAATCAGGTTTAATAATGTTGGGTTTCGTTCCTCAACCCAACTACTGGAAATTTACACCTTCATAAATATCGCTAAAAGGAATTTTAAAATCTATTGATTTTAAAGACAATATATCATTGACTGATTCATATTCAGTTAATACCCATTGTCCTTCTGCATTTTTAGCAAATTGTTCAATAAAATATTCATATTGGTTAATCATAATATATTCTTTCAATTCAGGAAGAGAACGATAAAATCTAAATTTGTCAGTTTTATCATAATTTATAGTTGATTTAGATAACACTTCTACAATCATTAAAGGATTTGTTACTTGAGTAGTTCCAGTTCCTTGATATGTTGGTTCTCCTTGAATTACCATAATATCTGGATAAGTATAGATTTGATAACGTTGTAGCCATAATTTAACATCACCCATATAAATCTTGTAATTTTGATTCCGCATTTTTAATTTAAAATGTAGATAAAAATTACCTGCAATTTCATTATGATTTGTAGTTCCACTAGTCATAGCTATAATTTCCCCGTGTATATATTCATTTTTAAATTCTGATTTTTCCTCTAGTTCTATATATTCTTCTGGAGTGTAATATTTGCTGGATGTTTGAACTTGCATATCAACCTCATATTTTCAATTTTAATTACCCAGGATAATGCTGGGCTAGAAATTCCTGTGCTTGAGCTTTATCCTTAATTATACCATCTACAGTCGCCGTCAATAAATCATCAAGCATTTGCTTATATTGGGGACTAGGTTTATAACCTAATTGTTTTAAATCATTCCCATTTAACAGCGGTTGAATATTTCCCCAAGTTGTTAAATATTGCCAAATTCTTCTTCTAATTTTCTGGGGACTTTGTAAAGCGATTAAAATCAAAGTTTGTAAATCATATTTTTTGAGTAAATATACAGTTTGACTAGGTTTTTGAAAAGTGGGTAATAATCTCATTACCTCAGATTGAATTTGAGATAATTTCTCTAATCTGCTAATACTGTCATCAGCTAATTGGAGATTTTTAGCAACTTTTTCCCGATATTCTGGTTTTAAATAAGCTATTAATACCTCCAGACGCATTTGCCAATGTATTAAAGTTTGTTTTTTGTCAAATTTCCTTAAACAGTGGTTTAATAAATTTAATTGTCGGTTAAGTTCTCGATCTAATTTTAGCGTAGGATGAATACATTGTAAAGCCCCTAAATTATTAAGTAATTCTAAAGCTGATTGCCAATAATGTGCTGCCAAAATATACTTTAATTCAGTTTTTAGTCGAGTTTGCAAAGCCGGAGTTTTACTATTTTCTTGACTAGTACGATTATAAACTCCACTATTTATAGCATAACGAATATAAGTTTCTGTTTGGGGTTCTACAGAAAATCCAAACCGTACCGCAAACCGCACCCCGCGATAAATCCGCGTCGGATCTTCAATAAAACTATTAGCGTGTAAAATTCTAATTTGCTGATTTTTTAAGTCTATAAAACCACCAAAAAAATCTAATAATTCACCAGCACGAGGAGAAGTTAACCGCAAAGCCATAGCATTAATTGTAAAATCTCGCCGATATAAATCTTGACGAATGGAACTAGCTTCAACTTCTGGATTTGCTGCTGGATAAGGATAAAACTCGGTTCTGGCTGTGGCAATATCTACCCATAATGAATCTAATAATATATCTTTATGCCATAATAAAGCCGCAGTTTGAAAAGCACCATGAATTTCTAATCTCGCATTTTCATAAATGTGCTGTAAGGCTTTAGCTAGTTCTACCCCGGCACCGACATTTGCTGTTTTATGAAAACCATCAACTACTAAATCAATATCATTAATCATTAAAGTGCGATTTTCTGTTTCTGATAATAGTAAATCTCGCACTGCACCACCAACTAAATAAAGATGCCAGCCTCGTTTTTCTGCTTCTTGAGAAGCGATATTAAGTAATTCCCACAGTTGAGGAGTAAGACGTTTTTCTAATTCATAATTGAGTCGCAAATTCTGATCATAGCTTTGGATTTGGGATTGGGGATTTTGAATTGTTAATTGATGCAGTTCTCTTAAAACATCGGTGCGGGTGACAATACCAACTAATTGCCCTTGCTCCAATACTGGTAATCTGCCAATATCATAAGTTACCATTAAAGACTCAATTTCCGGTAAAGAAGTATCAGGAGTAATTGTTTTTAAATTACTTGTCATATAACCTTTAACTGGTGCATGACTAAATCCATGATGTAAAGCAATATCTAAATCACGTCGGGAAATAATTCCAATTAATAAATCTTGGTTATTAACTACAGATAAACCTGAATGTCCATAACGTAATAAAATCCTTTGTGCTTCGGCTATAGTAGTTTCCGGGCGAATTGTTCTTACTGGAGAAGACATTAGATCTCTGGCTATAGGAGGGTGGGGAATTTGCCCTTTTAATCCATCTAATAATTGTTGTAAAATTGCTTGGGAATCTGTAGTTCGGAGGTTTAAAGATGCTGCTTGGGAATGTCCACCACCACCATAAGATGTAAATAATTGATTAAGATTTGTTTGGGGAATTTGTGTTCTCCCAATTACTGTTAATCGCCAATCTTCTTCACTTAAAGGATATTCATTTGCTAACAGTACAGCATCGGTTTCTGTTAAATCAATTATTTCTGAAGCTAAACCGGATAAACCCGGGACAAAACTATCTGTTTTTATTGTCACCCAAGCAATAGTATATCCCCGCAAACAAAGATATTCTAAGTTTTCCAAAGCTTGACTTAATAACTGTTGTAATTGTGGTGATAAACCAGGATCTCGATAAGTAGAAATAACTGATAAATTTGCTCCTTGCTGCATTAACCAACCTAATGCTAAAGCATCTCTGGCTGTAGATTGTTTATAAGTTAATGAACCTGTATCCACATGAATACCCAAAGCCATTACCGTCGCTTGCGCGGAATTTAAAGAGATATTGCTTTTTTGTAATCTTTCTACCATTAAAGTGGTTGTAGCCCCTACTTCTTCAATGTATGATTCAGTAGAGGGAATATCTCCCTCCTGTTCGAGATGATGATCATAAATGATGATCTTTTCCACATTAGCTGAATCAAACCAGATAGCTGCTTTACCCAGGCGATCGCGCTTTTGAGTATCTACAATCGTTAAAGAACGAATTTTCTCAGGAATTACTGAACGTCTTTCAATTAACGGATACTCATCACGGTGTAGTGCCAAAAAATCCCTGACAGGAGGATGAGCGCCCCCAGTGAGGACGATTTTACTCCCCGGTTGCAGACAAGTCAACCCTACCGCTGCCCCCAAAGCGTCAAAGTCAGCAGTTGTATGACAAAGAATTAAATCCATATATTTAAAAGTGAGTTAAAAGTGACAGGGGACTCTTAACAGGGAACAAGGAATATAATTTCCATCTTAATCATTTTCCCAATGTCTAATGAGCAGTGGCCAATTTTCCCAAGAAAAAACAGATTGGAAAATTAGACATGACCAACTGTTACAAACCCGACGTAAAATATTAATTGATCAGGTGATGCCTTGTGAGTTCAGAAGGTTCGCTGAAAACCACTCAGACTATAAACAGCAGCACACCTGGGGTAAACTAAGATTTCGTTATGTTGGGAAAAACAAAATGACCACAGTATTTCAAATTGCTTTAATATCACTAGTCTTGTTCTCTTTCGTGCTTGTGATTGGTGTACCCGTTGTTTACGCCACTCCTCAAAACTGGGTAGAATCTAAAAAACTGCTCTGGGTTGGATCTGGAATTTGGGCGGCTTTAGTTGTGTTAGTTGCTATATTAAACTTCTTTGTAGTTTAATTAACTGCTTTAACTATCAACTAACATATACCATACAAATCAGAGGAGCAGAAAAGCCAATACAAAAGGTAAAAATAGAAAAAATGCTCTTAAATGTTCTTTTTCTAGCCGACTTTTTCCTGATTGTGCTTTCCTGCTCTTATATTTTGAAAGCAGAAAAGTATATTGGTTAAGTACCTATTGTAATATTGATTCAGAGGCATTATGGCAGTTTTTGAAGGAAATTTTCAGCAAACCGAGTCTTTGCGCTTTGCATTGATTATCGCCCGCTTTAATGATCTTGTCACCCTGAAACTAGTGGAAGGATGTAAAGACTGCTTAAAACGTCACGGTATCAATCCTGACCCAGAAGGGGAGCAAGTAGACTATGTATGGGTTCCTGGTAGTTTTGAAGTTCCCAATGTAGCCCGTCAATTAGCAATGTCTGGCCGTTATGATGCCATAATTTGTCTTGGTGCAGTCATCAAAGGACAAACGCCACATTTTGATTATGTATCTGCTGAAGTTTCTAAAGGCATTGCTGCGGCTAGTTTCCAAACGGGAGTACCAGTGATTTTTGGGATTTTGACAACGGATACCATGCAGCAAGCTCTAGAACGGGCGGGAATTAAAAGTAATCACGGTTGGGAATATGCCATGAATGCCATAGAAATGGCCAGTCTCATGCGTCAATTACGCCCGAATTTAGCAAGTTAGTTAGGTAATGGGTATTGGGTAATAGGTAATGGGTAATAAGTAATTTTTTTTTCACTAAAAACTAATGACCACTGACCAATTGCACCGGAAAAAAATTTTTTAATTTAGGGGTTGACAAACAAGAATAAATCTGGAATAATAAGATTATTGATGAGTTGCGGGTATAGCTCAGTGGTAGAGCGCAACCTTGCCAAGGTTGATGTCGCGCGTTCGAATCGCGTTACCCGCTTTCTAGTTTAGGTTATTATATGAAAATAAAACCAAATGATTTTCCGTTTTTATCAAATTGGTATGTGATGGATTTTTGGGTTGGGATTGTTAATAACTTTCTGGGCTACTTCAGCTTCTAGGAGTAATTTTGGGTTTCCTCATACTGATTTTTGGAAAAAGTAGGGAATAATGTAAGAAAACCGCTCAAGTTATTTACCTCGCTTGTGCAACCTCAAAAACCAGATAAAATCGACCTAAACACGGAATACGCTTGTCCTTGTCGTCGCAAGGGACAGTTAATTCCTATCACGCTGACAGAAGCCTTTGGATGCGATCGCTGTCAGCAGATTTTTGTAGTAGAAGAAAATGGATATGTATTAGAACAACTGTCTACAACTTATCCTTATAAGCGTGCTTGGCGCTGGAAAGGAAAAAGTTGGCACGTTGTTCAACCTCCCTTAGAACAAAACTATTTACCAATAGCGCTAGGCATTATTTTTGTGTTAGTCATTATATGGCTACCATTGGCGCTGCGGTTAGCTAATAGTTCCAGCATCCTCGCTTGGGCAATGGTAGCAGTGTTATTGGCAATTCTACCAGTGCTAATGATCTGGCTTACTTACAGACGTTAACCCCATGACAGATGAAGTGATTGATGATTACCCCGAACCCATGACAGGCGCTGAACGCGCTTTTCAAGCTTCTCTGAAATTGGGAATTACCAAGGGGACGGATAGGAGTCGGGCTGTGTTAGCAATGGCACAAGCCATCGAACGGGATTTTGATGAAATTCTCGAAGCTAATACCTTGGATTTAGAAGCAAGTCGAGAAATGGCAGTTCCAGAATTAATTTTGGACTGGTTGAGACTAACCCCCTCCAGGTTGGAGAATGCAGTTAAGATTCTGCAACGGTTGGGGGAATTATCTGATCCTTTGCGACGAGTCCGAACCACTGATTATCAGCAGGAAGACTCCCAAAGTTATACTCAGTTAATGCCTTTAGGGGTGATTGCTTTTATTTATGAAGCTTTCCCAGATTTAGGGGCAATTGCGGCTGGTTTTTGTCTGAAAACTGGTAATAGTATTATTCTCAAAGGGAGTACAGAAGCTAGTCATTCTAATAAAGCGATCGCTAATGCACTACAAACAGCCATTACCAAAGTTGGTTTACCAGCAGGGTGTGTAGAATTAATTACTGCTGAACATGGCGCATCTGTGCGAGATTTAGTTACTCAAGACCAGTATTTGAGTTTAGTGATTCCTTATGGGCGTACTAGTTTAATTCAACAAGTAGTTAGACAGGCAACTTGTCCAGTTCTCAAGTCAGCCATGGGTAATTGTTACCTGTATTGGTCTGTCAATAGTAGCTTAGAAATGGTACGTTGGATGATTATAGATAGCCATGAAAGCGAACCAGATCCAGTAAATGCCATTGAAAAAGTTTTAATTCATCGTCAAGCTTTACCATCTTCCTTATCAGTGCTATGGAGTAGCTTAAAAGAAAAAGGTTTTGAACTTAAAGGAGATGCAGAATTAGTTGCGGCTTTTCCGCAGTTGCAACTAGTCAAAGATGAAGAATGGGGGACACCTTATTTAACAAAAACAGTGACCTTTAAATTGGTAGATAGTTTAGAAAGTGCGATCGCTTGGATTAACCAATATAGTAGTAGTCATGCTGATAGCATTGTCACCGAATCCTATCAAGAAAGCCGCCAATTTGCATTAGGAGTAAATAGTGCCTCCACCTATATTAATGCTTCCCCTCGTTTTTCCCGTCATTCCTCACGAGGAGAAGCTGTATTTTTAGGAATGTCCAATCAAAAAGGACATAGAAGGGGATTTATTAGTTTAGAAACGTTAACAACAGTGAAGCATATTATTCAAGGGAATGGACGCTTTTAGGGAAAATATCTGACAATATTTACCCATTTTTCCGTAAATCAAGGTAGGATATCATATAAGTACAAGTATGCTACCTACCAAGATTATGAGCCTGTGCATCAATCCTAACTGCCTAAAGCCCGAAAATCCAGACAATATCCTTTTTTGTCAAGCCTGTGGTTCAGAATTGATACTCCAAGGACGTTATCGGGCTATCATCGAGTTAGGACGTGGTGGTTTTGGTGTTACCTATCAGATTAATGAAATCGGTAAGAATCAAACCAAAGTTCTCAAAGTCCTGACTAATAATCAACCAAAAGCAATAGAATTATTTAAACAAGAAGCCGCCGTTTTAAGTCAACTAAATCATCCCGGTATTCCCAAAGTAGAACCAGATGCTTACTTTGTCTATTTTCCCCACGAAAGCAGAAACCCAATTCATTGTTTTGTCATGGAAAACATTGAGGGAATAGACTTAGAAAACTATATGCAAAACCGTAAGGATGGCATTAAGCAAACCTTAGCAATATACTTACTGAAAGATTTGGTTATTATTTTAGAACAAGTCCATAATCAAAACTTTTTTCATCGAGATATCAAGCCATCTAACATTATGCTGAGGGCTGAAAATGCTCAACCAGTATTAATTGATTTTGGCACAGTTAGACAAGTTACAGAAACAGTAGTTAATCAAAGTGGACAAGTTACAGCAATAGTTTCAGCCGGTTACACACCCCCAGAACAAATTAATAATAACGCTGTACCCCAATCTGATTTTTTTGCCTTAGGACGGACATTTGTTTATTTGCTTACAGGTAAAAAACCACTTGATCCCGCAATATATGATTTTGATAATGAGACCCTAAATTGGCGTAGTCATGCACAGCAAATATCACCTATGTTAGCAGATTTATTAGATGATATGATGCAGCGTTTATATAAAGATCGTCCGCAAAATATTAAGCAGATATCTCAGCGGTTAGCAGCTATAGAAAAAGCTTTACAACAACCTCAAATAAAACCTCAACCACAAAAAAATAAATTTCCTCGGCGGGTTTTTATAAAAACGGGTTTGATAATTGGAACATTTACCATAGCAGTAGCAGGAAAAAATATATTTAAGAATCTATTTAAAAATCAAGATCATAAACCAACAACACCAAAAACTACAACTTCCATAAATAGTTCAACCCCAGAACTTACAACATCTCCAAACCCAAATCCAGAAAATAGCACATCTTTGAGCAACCGGAAAACCTTTAAATTTGAAGTTGTCACCACAGACCCAAAGGGAAACATCACCAACCGACGCAACGCAACAGCAAAATACTTCACAGAAGACCTGGGAAACGGTGTTTTCTTAGAAATGGTAAAAATACCAGGGGGAAAATTTTTGATGGGTTCACCGGCAAATGAAGCGAAAAGAAGTGATAATGAAAGTCCCCAACATCAAGTTACAGTTCCCAGTTTTTGCATAGGGAAATATCAAGTGACACAGGAACAATATCAAGCTATCATGGGAACTAACCCTGCTTACTTTAAAGGCAATAAACGCCCAGTTGAAAGGGTCAGTTGGAATAATGCAGTTACATTCTGTCAAAGGTTAAGCCAAAGGACAAGAAAAAACTACAGATTACCCAGTGAAGCCGAATGGGAGTATGCGTGTCGTGCGGGAACAACCACACCATTTTATTTTGGTGAAAGTATTACCCCAGAATTGGTAAACTATAATGGTAATCATGTCTACGCATCTGCACCAAAAGGACAATATCGAGAACAAACTACAGATGTAGGAAATTTTCCCCCTAACACCTTTGGTTTGTACGATATGCACGGAAATGTCTGGGAATGGTGTCAAGACGATTGGCATGATAATTATACAAATGCGCCTGAAGATGGTATTGCTTGGATTAATCAAAGCGGTGATATAAAGGTTATGCGTGGCGGTTCGTGGTTCAACTCTACTCGGGACTGTAGGTCGGCGAATCGTGGCGGTATTGAGCGGGTCTATGGGGACGACCTCCTGGGGTTTCGTCTTGTGGTTTCCCCACCCCCATGACCAAAAATCTGGGATACAAGCCCCGTCCACTTCGGCAAGCTCAGTGCATCGCTTTTAGGACGGCTTTATGTTAAAATTTGGTTATAGTCGCCATAGGGCATTGGGAGACTTTAAACGGACATGGAGGGACGATAAGACCACTTGTGGCGTGTTCCAGTGAAGTGTCAAGAATCATCGCACCTTCAGGTCGGTGAGTATGTCAATTCGTAGCCCTTTTCTGCTATATAAATCCTAGACAAAACTAGACTTTACTTTCTACTTCAACAGGAGGTTATGAGCGGTTATAGCTCAGTATAATTACAGTCCGGTCACTAAGATTGAAGTAACCGGACTGATTTCTGAAACCTTTAATTCAGACCTTTATTCGCGGCTGGAGTCTGGACTTAACTGATTTTACTTGACATTCTGATTTTTAGAAGTGTAGTAAACCTTACTTCCTGTATCGGGAACAAAATGACAACCAATAGCAGAATTCCATAAAGACTTCCAAATTGGTTCTTTTGATTCGTGAAAATACTCACCCATAATTGGTTTAATTGCTTTAGTAGCTTTCAACAAATTGTAGTGAGGCATATTTAAGAAAATGTGATGGGCAACATGAGTACCGATATCATGATGAATGTGGTTAAAAACACCATAATCTCTGTCAACACTAGAAATTGCCCCTTTCAGAAAAGTCCATTCTTCCCCACGATACCAAGGAATTCCCGGTTCAGTATGGTGTAAAAAAGTCACCAAATCTAGCCAAATGATAAAGACAATGTAAGGTCCAGCATAATATTTTAACAACCACATCCAACCATATTGATAGGTCAAAAAACCTAGTAAAGCTACCATACTAATCCAAAGCGTGGTACTAGTAATCACGTCCCATTTTTCCGAGGGTTTAAACAGTGGACTGCTAGGAGAAAAGTGAGAACCTTCTTTACCGGGTGAACGCTTAAACAGATACACTGGATAAGCCAATAAGAACACATAAAAACGCCCTATTTTTTGCGCTACGGGCATCTCATTGTACTCTGATTCAGAGACAGGATACCAGCTTTCATCATTTTCCAAGCTGCCTGTATTTTTGTGGTGAGTTCTGTGGCTAATTCTCCAACCATGATAAGGAACGAGAATGGGAGTATGGGAGAGATGACCAACCAAATCATTCAACCATTTATGCTTAGAAAAAGATTGGTGTCCGCAGTCATGTCCAACTACAAATAAAGCCCAAAACATAGTTCCTTGCATTAACCAGAAAACCGGCCAAAAATACCAAGAATCTAGGTAATTAGCCACTGCATATAGCAGCCCAATAATTAGAACATCACGAAAGAAATAATAGAGTGATTTAGTCACATTAGGCTGAAAACATTCAGCGGGAATAGCAGCTTTTAAATCTTGAAGAGTAAACGGTAATTTTTCTTGACCTTCAAAAGATTCGGGACTAGGTTTTTGATTGAACTGGATTGTATCTAATTGCACTAGGTTAGTTGATTGATTGTAAATTAGAAATTAATCCAGAGGTTATATTTAGTTACCTCTGGAAGTTAGACTTGGGAATATTGGCTGAAAAAATTGGTGATGAAACCAGAAGTAATTAATTCATACGTCAGATTT
Organism: Anabaena sp. FACHB-1391; assembly: GCF_014696755.1. NCBI lineage: Bacteria > Bacillati > Cyanobacteriota > Cyanophyceae > Nostocales > Nostocaceae > Anabaena > Anabaena sp. FACHB-1391. The sequence continues at coordinate 116,753 of NZ_JACJQS010000004.1, forward strand.
CATACCCAACATTAATATTTTATGATCTTTCTGCACGATATTCATCAAAAGTGACATAACCAATATCAGTTTTATATAGTTGACATTGATTAGTGATTTCCTTCATCAAATCCCAGGAGAACTTATATTCTTCATGGAGATAAGGGATCCAATTTTCCTTGATACTGCTGTAAGCCAACCGTAAATTATAGGAAGGGATCGCAGTAGAAATATGATGGGGAACATGAACATTAATATCGTGGCAAAGAATTTCTACCCAGCGAGGATAATCACAATGAATTGTGCCAAATAGCTGTGCTAAGGCTTCATTCCATTTGTCAGCAGTGCTAAAAGGAACATCGGGAAGGGTGTGGTGAACAATAGTAAAGGTACTCATCCAAAAATGGTAAACCATCCAGGGAATAAACCAAAATTTAATAAATCCCCAAACACCAGTTGTAATAATTAAAGTTGGGAAAACAACAGCCGCAAATAAAGCTACCACAGCCACAGAAAGTTTAACACTAGCCTGGTCTTTTTTCTGGAAATTGCGCCAATCAAAATGGACAACAGCCCAATGTCCAATAGAACCCACCCACCAAAGACGTTGACGCAGGAACAACTCGAAAGCGGACTGTCTATTTTTAGACCAATTTGTAAAAATTTCCGTTCTAATGGGATGCCAAGCGTTATCTTCATCTAGCTTGTTAGTATGTTTATGGTGATGATTATGTTTAATCCGCCAACTGTGAAAGGGGTAAATTAAGAACATCATGAAGAAATGTCCGACTAAATCATTTACCCAGCGACGTTTCGCAAAGGAACGATGACCACAATCATGACCAATAACAAAAAAACCTGTTAAAGCAGTTCCTGTAAAAATCCAAGCTAGGGGTAAAAGAAACCAGGGGGAAACGGCTAAAAAGTAATAGCCTAGTGCAGCCATAGATAAGCTGAGAATTACAGTTGTCCATGCTTTGCGGCTATTTTTCTGAAAACATTCCTTGGGGAGACTTTTGATAATATGTTTGAGTTTGATTTGGTCTTTACCAAGGTCTGTGGAGACCGCTATTTCCTGACTTTTAATGATTGATGTAGTCATGAATACCTGAAAAACAACAGAATGCCACACAAGATTACTAAGAAAAGTAACTTGCTGCAAAGTTTTGTAACATTAATTTCTGAGATTATAGCAACTTAACAATCATTTAGGATAGTGATTGAGAAATTAAAAATTTCCCATTAAAAATTGCCGCAGTTGCACGCAAAAAGCCAATAGTCTCAAGCCAAAATGACTATAAAACTATTGACTTTGGGCATAAAATCTGTATTATGCTTTTTTGGTTGCCAGCTTCACATTTGTAGCTAGACCGAGTAATTGTAATAACTGAATGGTCATCCAAGTCAGATCAATTTCCCACCATTCTAAACCATGACGGGCAGAGTATTGAAAAGCGTGGTGATTATTGTGCCAACCTTCGCCAAAGACGAGGATAGCAACCCACCAACAGTTAGTTGATTTGTCCCCGGAGTCATAAGTGCGGTAGCCAAACTTATGAGTAGCACTATTTACTAACCAGGTACAGTGATAAACCCAGATAATGCGGACAAAAATTCCCCAGACCACCATTGGCCAGCCACCTAAGAAGTATAGGACCAAGCCCAAAGCAATTTGTAAGAAAATGAAATATTTCTGTAAAAACTGATAAACTGGGTCATCAATAATGTCTTTAGTGAAGCGAGGAACTTGATCGTGAGCGGGGGCGAAATGAATCATCCAACCCATATGACTCCACCAGAAACCTTGATTTGAATCATGGGGATCAGATTCAGTATCAGAATGTAAGTGGTGAATGCGGTGTGTTCCCACCCATTCAATGGGACCACCTTCACAGGATAGTGTCCCAAAAATTACCAGGAGATACTCTAGCCACTTAGGCGTTTGAAAACTGCGGTGAGTGACAAGACGGTGATATCCCAAAGTAATACCTAAACCCCCAGTCACCCAGTAAAGCAATAAAGCAACACCAACTGCATTCCAGCTAAAATTGCTAGGAACTAGGGCAAATAGAGCGCCGACGTGTAATGCAACGAAAAATAGGGTATTAACCCAGTTAATGTGATGTTTAGAAGTAGCAATTGTCATGCAGTAACCTGAATAGAAATTGTTCAGCCTAGTCTGCGCGATCCTAAAATCCGCATATCTATTTTATTTTTTTCAATGAGGAAATGATGAACAGCTTTGAACAGCTGCGGGAAGCAGAACAGGCGCTATTAGAAATTTTTTCCGCTATTGACGCTCAGGTCAAGCATAATCTGAAAAGAGTATTAGATGCCTTTCGTGATCATCGAGTGGGAGCGCACCATTTTGCGGGCGTGAGTGGCTACGGACACGACGATTTAGGACGAGAAACCTTAGATCAAGTTTTTGCTCAAGTAATGAGTGCTGAAGCTGCGGTGGTGCGAGTGCAGTTTGTTTCGGGAACTCATGCGATCGCTTGTGCGCTTTATGGTGTACTTCGTCCTGGGGATGAAATGTTAGCAGTAGTCGGTTCTCCCTACGATACATTGGAAGAGGTGATTGGCTTGAGAGGACAAGGCCAAGGCTCTCTTCTTGATTTTGGCATAAAATACCGCCAATTAGAACTAACTGATCAAGGAAAAATAGATTGGCAAAACTTAACCACTAGCATTACCGACAACACAAAGTTAGTATTGATTCAACGTTCCTGTGGATATTCATGGCGGCCAAGTCTTTCTATTGCTGACATAGAAAAAATTGTTTACATAGTCAAACAGCAAAATCCCCATACCATTTGCTTTGTAGACAACTGCTACGGCGAATTTATAGAAACCCAAGAACCAACCCATATTGGTGCCGACCTCATAGCCGGGTCATTGATCAAAAATCCTGGGGGTACAGTTGTGAGTGCTGGTGGTTACATAGCTGGACGGAGCCAACTAGTAGAAGCAGCAGCTTGTAGACTGACAGCCCCTGGAATTGGTAGCCAAGGGGGGGCGACCTTTGATCAAAACCGTCTCTTATTCCAAGGATTATTTTTAGCGCCGCAGATGGTAGGGGAAGCCATGAAAGGAACATACCTGACGGGTTATGTATTTGACAAACTGGGTTATCCAGTCAACCCCCCACCATTAGCACCCAGAGGAGACGTAATTCAGGCCATTAAACTTGGTTCAGCCAAAAAACTAATCGCCTTCTGTAAAGCCATACAGCAGCATTCACCCATCGGGTCTTATCTCAACCCCATACCCGACGATATGCCAGGCTACGAAAGCCAAGTAGTCATGGCTGGAGGGACATTTATCGAAGGGAGTACCTTGGAACTATCAGCAGATGGACCATTGCGAGAACCTTATGTGGTTTATTGCCAAGGCGGTACACATTGGACTCATGTATCTATTGCTTTACAAGCGGCTATTGAGGCAGTTGGGGAGGTTTAAGAAGAGTTTCGCGCAAAGTCGCTAAGGAGCAAAGGAAGAGTTTAAAGTTTGTTGGCTATTCGTGTGATGCCGTTTTTAATTAGGACTTCACCAAAGTTAATGAGTAGGCCAAGGCGTTTATTGGCGAGGGTAAGATATGTAACTAGCTGTTTTTTATGTACAGGGTGGATGGTTTCTAGGGATTTGAGTTCAATAATTACCTTATTTTCAACTATCATATCTGCCTGAAACCCTTCCTCTAAATGAATACCTTCATAAACTACTGGTATTGGTTGTTGTCTTACTACCTGTAAACCTCTACTCTCCAACTCATACGCCAAAACAGTCTCATACGCAGATTCAAACAACCCTGGTCCTAACCTAGTATGAATCTTGTATGCAGCATCAACAATCTGAGTCGCAATTTCATTCTCAGTCATATACACCTCCTTCTTATTCCCTTTGCGCCTTAGCTCCTTTGCGTCTTTGCGCGAAACCTTATTTCGGTAACTTATACTGTCCCACTATCCGCTTCGCAAACTCCGGTACGTGCGCTGCTAATTTCTCTCCATGATTCCGCTTTACATACAAATAATTTCTCGCAAAGTGGGAATCTATAGAAAATCTCGCATATTCCAGTCCTTTGGGTCCGATTTTATCTATGACGACTCCCATTAGTTTCGCAGCCCACATGGGTAAGGTAACTGCTTGATCATAAGCTGGTATGCTTTGCTGTACTGCTGGTTTGCGGTTTCCTTGGGATATGACCGGTTGGGTATCCAATTGGTCTTTAACTAGTTCTAACATTTCTTTGCCTGTATCGTTTCTGACTACTATCCATTGCCATTTGTAAGGTGCGCCCATATACCCAACGACTATATCGGCCAGGGAGTTGACGTAATCAAAGCAACTCATACATGATGGGGCAAAGATATCTTTAAGCACGTTTGTTTTTAAGCCAAAGAAGGGTACTGTCTCTTCTGAACCGTCTTGGTGTTTGAAGTGGACTCGGAAGTCTTGCATAAATTCGTAGCTGACGACTGTTTGCGGGGAACGGCTGGTGGTTTCTAGGAATTTTTGCAGCCCAGCGCGGGTAACGTTATCTACGCAGGGTGTTCCGAGTACGTAGAGTTTTTCTAGGCCGAGTTTTTTCTCGACGGCGCGTAATGCTTGGATTTGACAACCTACTCCAATGACTAACAACCGTTTCATTCCCGATTTTTCTATCTGTTCTAATACGGACAGGTTGGGGGATAATGTGGGTTTATTGACTTTGGCGGCTAGTATTTCTTCTGGAGTGCGGGCTATTATGGGCATGGGTTGAAAGCGGTCTTCTTTGCTGTTTTGGACACAAACTACGCCTTCAACTAAACCACGATTGAGCATTTCTATGGCTATGCTGCTAACTATTCCTGTCCATTGCGCGCCTTCGATGGGTTGTTGTTTTCTGGCGGACATCATTTCTTGATGAACTCCAAAGTAGAGTTCGTTTTCGTCTTCTAAGTTGCGGGGACGGTTATGGGTGGTGGTTTCTAGTTCGTCTATTCTTTGGGTAATGAAGGCGCACGCTTCTTTGACGTAGTGGATGTAGTAAGTGTCGCATAGTCCGCATTCACTACAGAGTTCTTTGGCAGGGCGCACGCTTCCGGGTTTGAGGGCTTTGGCTTTTTTGTGGGATTCTATGGATGTCATCTATTTTGTTTATTTTTACTAAATATGGCTTTTATTACCTTACCGTTTGGGGATGTGAAGTTGGCGTTTTGAGTTGAATAAGAGTTTTCTTCACGCAGGGACGCTCCAGGCACGGAGAGTATAAAACAGTAAAATGTGAATCGTTCTAGTTTGATACACACCAGCTAGTTAAATTTGTATAATTATTACCAAACTATAAAAAAGGATGATCAATTATGAGTAATTCTGATACCAAGTGGTCTGCTGATGGCAAAGAAATTCCTTTTGTAGAACAGCACACAAAAACTAAACATCTACTTACAGAACAGTATGTAACAGTATGTATCTGATTTAATTTATACACTTTATGGAACTGGGCAGTATGGAGGAGTTAGAAATTTTACTATCATTGATGGTTTTTGTGGTGGGGGTATTTACAATGATAGGGAGTCAGATAATATTTGGTTTGGTTCACCCATTCGTTTGATTAATTCTGTTGAAGAAGGGTATTTAAAATCAGGAAGAACTTATCCTTTAAATGTTAAATTTATTTTTATAGATAAGAAAAAAGAACATTTAGAATGTTTAAAAAATATTGCTATGTCTCAAGCAGAATTAGAAGATTTATCAGATGGAAACCAGCATACTGTCAAAACTGAATTTGGTGATTTGATATTAGAATGTGAGTTTATAAATGATAAATTTGAGAATAAAGTAGATTATTGTGTTTTTCAATCTGAGAACAGAAAGGGACATTCTTTATTTATTCTTGATCCCTATGGTTGGTCTGATGTCTCGATGGCAAGTTTTAGAAAGATAAATAGCCTCAAAAAATCAGAAATTATTTATACATTTATGGTTGATTTTATCAAAAGATTTTTTTATGATCCCAAGTGTAAAGCAAGAGATACTTTTACCAAAGTATTGGAAACAGATGGTTATTTTGATATTGATCACTTTATAAATTTAGATACTTTTGGCGAACAAGCACAATTTAGAAATAATTTTATGAAATTATTGAGAGATAAAGGTAATGCAAGTAGAATCATGACATTTGCTATGATGCCTAATAATAATGATAGAGTATTATATTACTTATTCCATATTTGTAGTCATTTAAGAGCCTTAGAGGTAATGAAAGATGGAAGCTGGAAGTTTAATAATTTAAACTATCAATATCACTATGATATTTATGGATTTGGATTTAAAGCAGCATTATTTTATGAAGATAATCAATTGGACTTAAAATTAGATATTAATCAAGATAGTCAAACAGCTTGTATTAATAAATTAAGTACCGACTTGGATAAAATTATACATAATAATCCAGATGGAATTTTATTTGAAGAATTATGTAATAAAACAATGGAACGAAATCCAGCAACTAGACAACAGTATTTTGAATATCTCAATTTCTTAAGAGAAGCTAAAGAAATACAAGTGATTAGGAAGGGTAAAAAAACAAATAGTCAAAAATTAGAAAATGGGGATATAATTAAACTATCACCACAACTAATTTTATTTAATATGCGTGGCTATATATCCTAAATAATTTCTAAGACACAACTAAACATATAATGAAATCATGATTACTGGAACTGAAAAAATAATTAATCCACTGCAAAAAAGTGCTTTAAACAAGAAAAGTCTATGCGACTATGTTGTTAATATTGCTTCTGGTTGTTTACATGGATGTACATTTTGCTACGTTCCTTCAACGCCAAGTATTAGAACTCAACAAAAAAAATTGCATCAAAAAGGTGTATAAAATCCTCAGTTAGACTGGGGTAAGTATCTATTCATAAGGGAAGAAGTTCCTGAAAAATTAGATCAAATATTAAAAAGAAAAAGAAAGTGGGAAGAAACACCTTCTGGTAAAGGAGTAATTTTGCTTTGCTCTGGAACAGATCCATATCAAAACAAAAAAACAGCAGAAATTACTCGTAGAACAATAGAAGTTTTAATTAAACATAATAAAAACGTAAGAATTTTAACTCGTGGCTTGTTATGGCAAAATGATTTAGATATTTTAACTCATCCAAACATCTCTATAGGAATGAGTATCCCTTGTATAAATGATGAACTACTAAAAAAAATTGAACCACAAGCACCTTTATCATCTGATAGATATAAAGCATTGCAAAAAGGATATGAAGCTAAATGTCGTTTGTATGTAGCTATGGCTCCAACTCCACCTATGATGACTTTAGACAATTTTAAGTTTAACTTAGATCAATTTATGAAAATTAACCCAGAAGTAATTTTTTGGGAACCAATTAATGCTAGAGGAACAAATGGCAGAAGAATGTTAGCTGCTGGTCTAGATTTTGCAAAATCAATTATGAGTAGACAATCTTGGGCAGACACTTTTATTAAACAATGGAATGATATTGAAGCAGCCGCTAAAGAAGTTGGATGTCTTGATAAAGTCCACATTTGGCCAGATCCTTCTTTAAAAGGCTTTGTTAGTGAAGAAAAAATTGATAATTGGTTATATAGACCAACTATAGAGAAATGGAATAGCAAATAGGGAATTACACAGAACTGTTGAATGTTAAGATTTTGATGATCTTGTCCAATTTGTGTATTAGTGATACCACAAATCAACTCACAAACACATTTGATAACTTTATGCGTAATATTCCACTTAAGAATTTAACCATGGGAATAAGTATTATTTTACTTTCCCTATTCTCATCCTTTAGTGTCCAAGCACAAAAGGGAGGAAATAAAATTGAACTTAAAGTTTATAGTCAAAACGTGCAAAAACAAAGTTGTCCAGATAAAGTTATTGTCACGGAAATTCCCCAACCTTATCGAGAGGGAAGTTTTGCTACCGACGGTTCTGTGAATTTGAGTGGGTACGCAAATAATATTTCTATCAGCACAAGTAATAGCTTTAGTACGACATGGGTAGGAACATTAAAACCGAAATATGCTCAATGCTTTGCTTCTGCTGGAAATAGTCATTATCGGCTGCATTTTGTTAAGGGTAAAGTTTATTTTATGCTTGATTTAGCAGGCAGTTTTGATCCTAATAATTATCCTTTAATAGTTATCAAGCAGGGAATGAAAATAGGTAATCCTGTGTGGACTTGGGGTGGAAGTGATTAAAGAGTAGTAAATCACTTTATTTAAAGTGATCTGGATTTAAAATAAGACTTAGTCAAAACAGCAATAAAGTAGAGGTAATTCATGAATTACCTCTACCCAATAATCAGATTTTCAGTGCTTTTGCATTGTCTTTAATTATTTATCTTCTTGCATACTTCTGACAATTCTTGTTACCATTTTCCTGGGTATAAAGCGAATACATTTTGCCATTAATTTATTAACAAAACCAGGAATAATAATTGTTTTTCCCTGAATTAAACCATGATAACCAATTTGGGCTACAGTTTCTGCATCCATCATTTTTTTGCGTTTTAGTAGTTTAGAATCTGCCATTCCGGTTCTTTCATGAAATGCAGATGCAGTTGAACCTGGACAAAGAACAGTTACAGTTATACCTGTACCTTCTAACTCATTAGCAATAGCTTCTGAAAAAGATAAAACATAAGCTTTTGTTGCAAAATAAACCGCCATTAACGGACCTGGTTGAAATGCAGCAGCAGAAGCGACATTAAGAATTTTACCATGACGTTGTTTAACCATTTCTCTAAGAAATAATTTGGTTAAATGGGTAAGACAAACCAAATTTACCTGCAACATTTCCAGTTCAGTATTGAGGTTGGTTTCATAAAATAATCCATGATTACCAAAACCTGCATTATTGACTAAGATATCAACTTTAATACCGACTTGTTGTAATTCTGTAAAAATTTCTTCTGGAGATGTGGATATAGATAAATCTTTGGTAATGGGTTTAACAAAAATCCCAAACTCTTGTGCAAGTTCAACAGCTATTATTTGCAGTTTTTCTCCTAACCTGTCTACCAATACAAGATTGTAATTCTCATGAGCAAAAATCCGGGCTAACTGATAGCCAATACCACTAGCTGAACCAGTAATTAAAACAGTTTCCCGACATTTTATGTTCATTTTTTAAGAAGTGAATTACATTAATAAAATAGGCACAGTTTACCTGTGCCAAAAGAATTAGACAAGACTTAAAAAACCAGTTTGCACTAGGTAAGATGTGTAAGTCATCAACAATTGAGAATCAATAGCAGGACAAACAATAGAACTGCCTTTTAATGCTTCTAGAGTTTTTTCACAACTAATAATTGGTCTTCTAGCTTGTAAATACAAATCAGGAATAGTGATTTGTTCATCTGACCAACGTTCTAACAAAAATGGCCGCAAAGTATATAAAGGATTGTCTGGAGAGGTGACATTATTAATTAATTCTGCTTGCCATTCTTGGTATGGAATCATCTTTAATGAAAACCCAAAAGAACGCACCCAATCAACTAAAGATATTAAAGAAGCGGGTTGAGGATGTTGTAAATGGAAAGCTTTACCTACAGATGTTTCTTGTCGAGAAAGATAAACAACAGATTTGCTGACATAATCAACAGGAGACATATCTAACATATAATCTACATCGGGAAAAGAACCCATTTGTAGACAACCTTTAATCATTAAATTGATGAAATCATGGGTATTACAAATTCCGGTTTTGCTATCCCCAGAAATTAAAGGAGGTCTATGAATAGTGATAGGTAATCCTCGACTACCAGCAATTTTTACTAACTTTTCTGCCACCCATTTAGTTTGGGAATAACCGAGAAAAATACCTTCCCAGTCATGAAAATCATCATCTTCTTTAACTATCTTACCAGCATAAGCACTAGACTCAAAAACAGCAACACTAGAAACATAATGAAATGGTTTAACTTTGGTTTGACAAGCTAAACGTAAAACTTCCTGTGTACCCAAGACATTCGCTGTTTTTAGGGCTGAGTAGGGATAAACATAATTCAGTAAAGCTGCACTATGATAAATAGTATCAATATTAGCAGCTAAATCTTGAAATTGTTCTGCATTAATACCCAAATGTGGTTGTGATAAATCACCAATAATGGGGATAATGCGGTGACTATATTGATCTTGCCAAATTCCATATTGTTGCAAATTATTTTCTAATTTGCTTTTCCCTTCTGCGAGACTACTAGCACGCACTAAACAATAAAGAATTGCTTCACTAACTTCTAGTAATTCCTTGATAATGAAAGCACCTAAATAACCTGTTCCTCCGGTTAAAAAGATATTTTTGGGGTGAGAAACAAAAACGGTATTACCTACAGGTTGAATGCTGGGGTCTAGGACAGCTTCCGCAGCTAAATCTAGGAAAGGGGGAGCAAAATTAACAGAAGAATTTGTACCTGAAGCTGCATCTTTTCCAGGAGAATCATCACTTGCTTCCTCTGACAACCGCTGAGAAAGGGCAGCAATATTGGGATAATGCCAAAGCAGAACGGGAGAGGGTTTAAATCCTAATAATTGCTCCAATTTACTAATAATAATCATGGCTTGAGCAGAATCTAAACCATAATTTTCTAAATTTTCGTGAACATCAATTTCTGCGGTTGTAACTCCAATAACTTCTGCAAGATTGGAAGCTAGAAATGTTTGAATACTTTCAGCAGTATAAGACTGTTTTAAATTCATTTTTACTTCTCCAATATAGAAGGAATTGGTTGATATTGACTGTAATAAGGAGGCATTTGCAAACCCTGAATTTTCAAACTATGGGTACGATATAAAAATCCAGTTCCCTTCATAATTTGGTTAGCAACATCAACAACATGACGTTGATTAGGTTCTGATAAATATGAACCACGCACCCAGTCATTAAAGCCACCCATAGCTGGTCCGCACCAAATTTGATAATCAACTTCCCGACCTTTTTCACCAGTGCTAGACCAGCGGGAAGATAACCCTAAATACCATCTAAAAATTAAGGCCATTTTCAGTTTAGGATTATTAACAGCTTTACCCAATTTTTCAGGATTTTTTTGGGATAAATAAGCGGCTGTACCTTCCCAAACTTCAGGAATACTTTTACGAAAAATTTGTTTTTCTAACTTTTCTTTTTCGGCTTTGGGAATATGTTCAATAGAGTCATAAGTGCGATATAACTCATAAAGTTTTTGCGCTCGCATGGGGAACATTGTCCCCCGTTTGAGAACTTGTAATTTCACTCCCATTTCAAACATATCGGCTGCGGGAGCCATGATCATATCTGCCATTTCTGCTTGTGCTAATAACTTTTTAGTATGTTCACAAGCACCAGATTCAACACAAGATTGATTAATTGAACCAGTGACTATGTAAGCAGCACCCATGATGAAACCAGCTAAGGCTGATTCTGGTGTACCAATGCCTCCAGCGACTCCAATTCTAATAGGAACTGAGTAATTATATTGCGATTGAATTTCATCTCTGAGAGCAATAATTGAAGGTAATAAACATACTAAAGGACGATTATCAGTGTGACCTCCAGAATCAGCTTCAACGGTAATATCATCAGCCATTGGTACTTGGCTGGCCAAATTTGCCTGTAGTTCGGTAATTAATCCTTGCTGAAGTAATTCTTTGATAATTCTCGCGGGTGCTGGTTGCAAAAATTTAGTTGCAACTTCTCGACGGGAAATTTTAGCAATGACCTTATTTCTGATATCAATTTGATTGGCTGCATTCAATCTTAACCCAGCAATTCGATAGTAAACAATATTAGGAGTTAAGTCTAAAAATGCAGATGCTTCTACTGTTCTGACACCATATTTTAGATATAAATCTACAGCGCGACGCTCAATAATTGGTTCATTGGGACTGTGAATTAAATTGAAAGCATAGGGTCCATTTGGTAAGGCTTGTTGAATAGAATTAATGGCAGATTCTAAACGTTCTGGAAGTAAGCCACCAGCACCAAAGGAGCTTAAAATCTTCTCTTTTCCTAGTGCAATTACCATCTTTTCAGAAGCAATACCACCAGCCATAGCGCCGGTCATATAGGCGTATTTTACACCATAAGCAGTGAGAAAACTGGAATCACCAAGTTGTTGTAAACGTAGAGGTGGGAGTGAGATTAAAAGTTCTGGTTGTCCAGATGAACCATGATCATTAGGTGCTAAATAACCATCATTAGTAACACCAATTCTCCCTGCTATTTTGATAATATGACAAGGTTGATCTAATGTTAATAGTTTATCTTTGATGGCATTTTTTTCAAAGCTAACACAATCTAATGAACCTTTCCAAATTTGGTTTTGATGATGATTCCAGCCGAAAAAACCAAGTCCATTATCATGTTGATTTCGTACCGTCTCAATTGTTTTCACGGTAGTTATTCCTCAATTTATAAGCAAAGGATTTGAAATGAATAATTAAGGAGTTTGGTAGGGTATTTTAGAATAAAATTCGTAACACACCAAACTCTTAATAATGGTGCGTTACTAATCGCTAACACACCCTATGGAGCTTCCTTGAGTAGGTTTTGAGCGCAAGCTAATTGTAATTGGATAATTTCGCTCATTTGCTGACTAAAATCTTGTCTAGCTGCTAAGAAACTTGTGTGCGTTTTAGTTAATTTGGCGGTGTTGTTACTGAGTTTTTTGTACTGAGAAATCTTTAAATCATTCATGCTAATTTTTTCAGTAGGTTCTTGGTTTATGTTTGGCTTTAAGATTTTTGTTGACTCAAAGAATTTTAGTTTCTTTGACAATTCCAAACCGTTCTCCATGATAGTTTTCATGGATTTTTTTTCTGGTTTGGGTTTAGGTTTGGGATAAATCTCTGTGGGCGCTATTTTCTCTACTGTTTGTAAGGAATTGATGATTTTATACCCTTCATGAGGAAAAGTTTTTTGCTGCTGGTTATTAGCAAAAAGTTTTTGATTTTCTGGGTTTAAAATCATAGCAGCCATGGAATTACCACCTAATGTAACTTTCCTCAGGGTTAATTTATTTTGTTTTTGATTCTTTGAGGATAAGTTATATAAGGGAGCTAGATTTAATTTGACTTGATGACTCAATAGTTTTGCTAATGCTTTAATTAGGGAACTATGATCATCTGTACCACGTCGGTTTAGGGATACGGTAATATGTTCTTGATTACCAAGATTTTTACTTATCCAACGCGAACAAATACCACCAGCACCAGCTTCAATAAATATTTTTGCTCCGTCTGCATAAACACGATTAACGAGACGAGGAAAGTCTAATTCCTGACATAAACCTGTAGCAATATGATGAGCAATTGATTCACTTTTTAGGGAAATGGGTTGATATTTAGCAGCAGAATAAAATGTAACTCCGGGAATTTGTTGTGCTGGTAAGTTATTGAGTTTAACTAATTCTGGGTATTCTGACTGCATTGCTTGACAATGAATTACATGATCAAATGGTGCAGGAAAGGCATTACAACCCAGTTTTTTAATCACTCGTTCACAAGCTGCTGGTTCACCGCCAATTAATACTTCTTCTGATGTATTAATTTGGGTTAAATAAACATAATTTTCGCTTTTTAAACATTCTCTTACCTGTGCAGGACTGGCTATCAGCACATAGTTACCCCACAAATTATTATGGGAATTGGTAGAATTTTTTGGTAGTCCCCAATACTCACAAACAGCATTTTTGTAACCTGATAATCTATCACCAAATAAGTTAGAAGAATTAAAGGTATTACTTCCTTGATAGAAGTTACTCCAAACTCCTTGAGCAACCATCATACTGGTTTCTCCCAAACTATAACCAAAGATATGTTTGGGTTTAACTTGAAAGTCGTCGCTGATAATTGTGGTTATCAGTCTGGTAAATAGCATTTCTGCTTCAAACATAGCCAGAGAATCAGCTAACAATTTTTTTTCTAATGTTTCTAATTCTCTGGTAGATAATTTACCTAAACTTCTGGGAAATACTAATTTTTCTACATCAGCGGCGCGTTTGTAAAGACTTTTGACAATTACATCATCAAAAGCTTTAGGAAATAGTCGGAATAATGTCCGACCAATACCTAAATAAGAGTTAACTGCTGCGGGGTAAATAAAGGCAATTTCACCAGTTTTACCTAATGGTTTTGGTGTGAAATAACTACCTATGGGAGTTTGCCAATCTTTGCCATTTTCAAAGGCGTTTGTTACACCTTTTTTGGCAGAATTAATTTCTTTAATTAATTCTTTTTGGTTACGTCCAGTAATTGATAATGTGTACTTTGTATCAGAATTTTGCTGAAATTTAAGAAAGTTATGAGTAGCTGTATTTTTGAGATCATCTGTATTTTCAATTGTTGCCTGTAGATGATCTAATGCTGCTAATAAACTAGATTGATCATTAGCAACTAGGGGGAAAAGATGAAAAGATTTTGACTCTAAATAACGATTTTGGGGTTCTGGTTGATTGGTTTCTTCTGAGATAATTACATGAGCAAAAGAACCATCACAACCAATACTATTAATGGCGGAAATTCTGCATTTGACTTCTTTTTGTAAAAACCAGGGACGGGACTCGGTAGCAACATAGAAAGGACTACCTTCCCATACTTGCGGTGTTTTCACTCCAGACCAGTTGGGGGTTGCAGGTATATATTTATAATACAAACTCAGTGCAGTTTTAATTAAACTGGCAATTCCAGAGGCAACGAAGGTATGACCAATATTAGATTTAACGCTACCTATAGCGCAGTGTAAACCATCTCCAACGGAAGGATAAGCTTGGAGAATACCATTAATTTCGGCTTCGTCTTCGGCGGGAATACCACTAGCGCAGACTTCTAAATAGTTGACTTCTTGAGGTTGGATACCTGCTTGTTGAAACGCTTGTTTGCAGACTTGAGTAATGATGGTATCATTTACAGCCATAGATGCAGATTGACCAATACTAACAGCATCAATAACTGCATAGATGCGTTCCTGATTTTGCAATGCGACATCATGACGTTTAAGAACTACCGCACCCGCACCTTCTCCCACATTCCAACCGTCGGCTTTTTCGTCAAAACTTAAAGTATTGACCCCTGTATTAATTTTGCCAAATTGACTTCGCAATAAGACGTTTTCTACCCCACCAGCTAAGTCAACAGCACCCACAATTACAGCATCTACTTCATTAGTATCTAGCAGCATTTGCGCTAATTCTAAAGCTTTAAAAGCAGCAGTTTCTACCGCACTAATTGTAAAAGATGAACCTGAGAAATTCCATAGAGAGGAAATGCGACTAGCCATAATATTGGTAACGTAACTGAGATATTCACTAAGTTCAACTTGATTGTGAATACTATCTTGAACAATACTTTCTAATTGATGAATTTTTTCTGGTGATAAAGTGATTTCTGCGCCATTTAAACCATCTTTAATTTGCCAGGATGAATTCCACCTTTGCTGTAATTGGTGAACAGATAGTTCTGTATCTGCTGCAATAATTACCGCTACATTACTATTAGGTGAAATTTTCGCATCTTTGAGAGCGCGGTCAGCAACTCTTAATAATAACAGTTGTTGAGGGTTGATCTTTTCAACTTCATTGGGAGGAATTTTGTAAGCGAAAGTATCAACTTCAAAATTATCAATATAAGCTCCTTGTGGTACTTTTCCAACTTCTAAACCATACTCCTGTAGTAAAGTTTCTTGTTGATTAATACCATGCCATCTTGATTCTGGTAGAGGAATAAAATGCTGTTTTCCGTCATAAATACTGCTCTCGAAGGCATCTAATTCTTGACATTCACCAAAAAAGGCATCCATACCAACAATTGCCATTTTTGCGGTCTTCTGTTGCTGAATATTCATCTGCTTACTTCCCTGCTTCTAGAATAATATGAGAGTTTGTACCACCAAAACCAAAGGCGCTTAAAGCTGCTCTTTTAGTTCCTTGACTTGGCCATTTAGTAGGAGTTCTGACAATGTTTTGTGGAGAGATAACATTATTTTCAGAACCTATAGGTTGGGTCACATTAATAGTAGGAGGAATCACACCATGGGACATACTTAAAATTGTCTTAGTTATGCCTACCATACCTGCAGCAACAAGTAAATGACCAACATTTGTTTTCGTTGAACCTACTAATGGAGTTGCTTTATATGGACTAAAAAAGCTTTCAATTGAGTTAAATTCGGTGGTATCTCCTAATAAAGTACCTGTAGCATGGCACTCTAAATAATCAATAGTTTGGGGGTTAAGTTTAGCTTCAGAATAAGCTCTTTGATATGCTAGAGTTTGACCTTGAGAATTAGGACTAAGAAGATGTTTACCTTTACCATCATTAGATAAACCATTACCACAAATTGTGGCTAAGATATTGTCACCATCTCTAATAGCATCACTGTGTCTTTTAAGCATTACCATTCCTATGCCTTCGGAGGTAATTAACCCGCGTGATGACTTATCTAGGGGACGACTAATGCCATTATCTGGATATCCTTGAATACCAGAAAATAACATTCTAATAAATAATGGATCTGCACAACTAATCGCACCAGCTAACATTAAATCAGCTTTGCCAGATTGCAGATAATGGGATGCTAATTTAATGGCATAAAATGATGATGAACAAGCAGCATCTATACAAAAATGAGTTGCAGATAAAGAAAATGCTTTAGAAACTATAGCAGCAGGTAAACCGGAAACCATAGCATTATATGGCGATTTTTTGATGCTATTATTTGTTCCTGGTAAATGAAAATCCTGATTCTGCAAAAGTTCACTAATTGCAGGTTCAATATTTTGCTGATAAATAGGAGCAAATAAACTATTAGAAGCTTTGGTTGGAAATCCCAAAGTTCCTAAAATTACGCCACATTTTGAGAGTGCAGTTTGATTTTCTAAATAACCACTATCAAGAATTGCCTGTTTAGCGGCATATAGTGACCATTTAAAACTATTGTCGAGACTTTCAACAAATGATGCTGGTAAATTGTACTCACTAGGATCAAATTCAAAATTGCGGATAAAACCGCCTTTAAGGAAGTAGAATTTTTCTGGTGTTCCTTTGTTATTGTCGTAAAATATAGCGGGATCTATTCCCAAATCCGCTACAGTTATAGATGATGTGGAATCTTTTTCTTGTGTAAGATTCTGCCAAAATTCTTCGGGATTATTAGCATCGGGAAATAGGCAAGATAACCCGATGATAGCTATTTTTTCCACTGTGGAAATCCTCGTTGGGGCATAAGACGTGACTGAAAAGGATTTACGCTATTCCCCCAATTGGCAAGGATTAAAAACTTGCGCTGTGATTAAAAAATTGTAGTTTCGGAATGTTGAGTTTCACTTTGTTCTACCCAACCTACGGACTAGTTATGAATTATTTACGTTTGAGTAATTCCTGTGGACAAATTACTGCCTTTGCTCCTAATATCTGTGAGTATATTTGTCCTTCTCGACCGTGAATAATGAAATCACAGGTTGCACCACTATTTGTTTTAGCTTTAATTTCACAGGAGACATAATAGGGTGCGTCGCAAGGAATTGGTGCAAATTGTTGGGAATCTGTTAGTTGTCCAGGTAGACATATTTCTTGATAAAAATGATTTAACCATAACCATAAAGGTTGTGTACTCAAGTCTGTTGCATAAGGGTTATACCATCTAATGGGAAATTGTCCTTGTTTTTGACGGGAAATTGATTCCCAATAACATTCTGTGGTGATTTTTTCGCTGGTGATGTTGATGACTCTGTTGATTTTTTGGAAACATGGACCGTGAAATAATGCGGTATCACTTGTTTGATAAAAGTCTGTTCCGGTGGTAGTAATAATATTGTCTTCTGTGAGATCCACTCTTGGATAAATTGGCTGTTCTGGTGTTTTTCCTACTACTTTAATAACGGCACGGAAGTGAAATAGGGGTTTACCCAGGGGATTTTTACTAGTAATGGTGGTTTCAAATTCGATAAATTCACCATTTTTCTTATCCAGTTCTTTCAACTCTAACAAAAATTCATCTGCTAAATTGGCGTTAAAGGTAATTCCTTTTAATACTTTGAATTGTTGACAACTTAAATAGCGATAACCTGGATAAACTTCTTCACAAGCATTGATCATCCAAGCCATAGCACAAGTAGCTGGTAAAACTGGTGTTCCTGCAATCACATGATCATACAAAAACGGATTTTCTGCTAATGTCATTTTCCGCCGAATGCGATGGATTCGCAATTGGGAATCTAAAGATGAAGGAGGTAGAAACATTGGACTACCAATGACAACTTGTGTATGATCTTGATAGGCTGGATGTAGTTCATTAACTAACATTTGTGTACCAATTTCTACAGGAATAATATCAATTCCTCTTTCTGCAAATGCTTTTTTTAATTGTGGTGTCACCATCCCACTATCCCAACCTCCCCAATTAATTGCGACTACATGACAATTAGGGTGATATTGTTTGATTAAATGCGCTGATTTATTCAGAATTTCATTGGCTATAGCATAATCAGTTTGACCGATATTTCCATAAAAACCACTCACCGAAGAAAACAATACTAAATGTTTTAATTCTTGGGAATTAATACAACTGAGGAGATTTTCTAAACCCTGAACTTTAGCTGTATAAACTTTCTCGAAATCATCTTCTGTCTTCTTTTCAATTAATTTATCTGCTAAGTTACCGGCACCGTGAATAATTCCGGTAATTTGACCTACTTTCTGAGAAATTTCTTGTAATTTTGCTTTCAAATTCACAGTGTCAGTCACATCAACACTAATATATTCAGCCGTTCCTCCTGTAGATGCAATAGCTGCTAATGTCTTCTTAATTTCTCGACTAGAATTAATTTGGTTAAATATCTTTTGTACCATCATGGGAGTTGGTTTTTCACCCTGAGAAATCAAATTTTCCATAATGCGCTTTTTCAAGGCAGAATCTTCCAAACAATCCCGCGCATATTCTGGTTCTGTAGTAATTTCTGAACGACCTAAAAGAATAAATTTACAACGTTGTTGTTGAGCTAATTTAACAGTACATTGAGCAGTGATTCCCCTTGCTCCACCACTAACAACAAAAACAGAAGATGGACTAATTTGAACAGTTGCAGTCATAAATCCTCACGTAAAAAATCAAAATATCAAACTCTTACTTTCTGCGACTCTAGGTGAAAAAAATCATCTCATGGTGGGCAATGCCCACCCTACAAATTATTCAGCCTTAGCAACCAGCGTTACTCGTCCTTGATTACCATAACCAACTTCGCCAATATAGCGATTAGAATCGTGTAATTCAGCGACAATATATTGAGCAGATTCCTGATGATCTAAAGTGGGATTTAGGTCAATTGCTCTAAAAAATACCTGTGGCCATTCCCACCGCAAACTCTTAGTTAAACCAAATAAACCGGCAGCAATTGCACTGAAATTAGTTTCATGTCCTAACCCAAATTCACCATCAAGATGAGCGACTGTGCAGAAGCTTGTTCTTCCTGGCAATAATGCTGCATTATTCAAAGTTACTTTCAAATGTTTTGCCATTAAAAACACTTGTTTAATAATTGCTTTTTCTGCTTCTGGATAGGAAATATGACCAGGTTTTTCAGGTTGAAATTGAGGATGTAGGTGAATAAATGCCCCAATTGCTCCATGTTTAGTAATCACACTTTGCAATAATAATTGCAAATGTTGTTCACTCATGTTGGCTAATGTAATGCGGGTAACACCTGCTGGTAATGGCAATTGTGTAGGAATTAAGGATTGGGGGAAACTCAAAACTACAATTCTCCAACCTTTTGCTACCAGTGCATCAACTAATTCTGTGGTAGTTAAAGAACCATCGTCCGTAATTAAACCAATGTGTCCTGCTGGTAGTTGTGCTTCCCAAAAATCCGGTCTGGGTAAGGTTTCGAGTTGGGCTAGACGACGGGGAAGATGAGGATCTACCATAGGTGGTGGGGTTAAATCCACTGTGATAGTCGACTCCACCCCCGCGCTTTCCCCCTTAATTAACGGGGAATTAAGAGTTACCGAGTTAACATCAATGTACGGCTTTTTTTTTTCACCTCCCACCAGTGTTTGGAGGTAGTTAACGATTTGCCCAATTGTCCGTAAATCTCCCAGTTCTTCTATATTAGGTTTGGGTAAATTCGGATATGCTTCCTGCATTGCCCCTAGTATTTCTACTCGTTTAATGGAATCTATACCTAAGTCTGCTTCCATGTCCATATCCAGTTCCAACATTTCCACCGGATAACCCGTTTTTTCGCTGGTAATGTTTAACAGAGTTTGGGCTAAATCAGCATATTCGTTACTGTTTTCGGCAGGTTGGGAACTGGGAATTGAAAATTGGGGACTAATAATTGGTTCTGGTGCTAATTCCTCTATTATCTCTGTGGGAATTTGAGGAATAATAATTGATTCTGCTGGGATTTCTGTTGTTAATGGATTCTGTTTTTGCAGATATTCGACAACTTGACCAATCGTGCGTTTTTCTGCTAGTTCTTCGAGGTTTGGTTTAGGCAGATTAGGATATAATTCTTGCAATCCTCCTAAAATTTCCACTTTTTTAATAGAGTCAATTCCTAAGTCGGCTTCCATATCCATATCGAGTTCTAACATTTCAATAGGATAACCTGTTTTTTCGCTAGTTATAGTTAATAAATTGTTGGCTAAATCATCTAGATTAATGTTATTAACTACGGTTACAGTTTCAGGAATTAATGCAATTGGTTCAGGTGCGGATTCAATTATCTCGTTAATTACAGGTTCTATAACTTTATTGACAGTTGAAATAGGTATTTCTAATTCAACTTTTGGCTCAACTTTTGGCTCAATTACTGGTACTGTTTGAGAGGGAATAATAGTAACATTAGCAGCGACTGGTGCTTCTTCAGCGGTAGATAGGGGAATAAAAGCTGCTGTTTCTTGAGTTTCAGAAATCAGTTGAGAATATTCTTCTTGAATAAGTTGGAAAAAGTGTTTGGTATATTCTATTTGTTCCCGCAAGTATTGTTCATGAATGCGGAGAGTTTCACCTTGTTGAGAATGAAACTGCATCATGCTGCGTTCTAAACTCTCCATGATTACCTGCTTAATTTGAGCAGCTTCAGTAGAAGATTTAACATTAGCAAATAATTTATTTTGCTGCTGCATTAATTGAAAGAATGTTTTGGTGTATTCTATTTGATGGTTAAGATATGTGCTGTGAACTTCTAAATTCTCGCTTTGGTTATATTGAAACTGGCTGAGAAGTTGTTCCAAACTGGTGAGAATTTGTTGGCAATTGACAAGTTTATCTGGTGTTTGCATTTGATCTCTAGATTGCTGTGCGAACAATTCTGAAATGGATATTTTCTCTGGTTCTTTTTGCGGTTCTTTAATGAGAGTTGCAGTATTCATCTGTGATTGTAACTGAGTTGCTATGACGGGTTGTTTTTTATGTCCATTACCGTTGCCGTTATGTCCAGTTGAAGGAATTTTGACAATTTCTGAATTTTCAATTTCTAGAATTTTAAATTCTTGAGTTTCTGGACTTTTAAACTCCTGAACTACTGAATTTTTATCTCCGTTCTGCAAGCTTTGAATAAAGGCATTTTTAGTTTTATCGGAAATGTAGTTAATGCCAGTTAATTTGACGTTAAGGGTCTTTTTAGCCGCAATAGGAGGTAACACAGGAGGGAGTTGATAAGGATCAAGATTGCTAAGATTCATGCCCATAACGCGCAACTGAACCACGGCTTCTCGCAAGGAGCGATCGCTATTTTTTTGTGGACTAGGATTCAGAGATATAGTAATATGAGGACGATCTCCTAATATCTCTTTCACCAAATTACTTAAAACCCGTTTTGGTCCAAATTCTACAAAGCAATAACCACCAGCACCATAAATATTTTCAATTTGTTGTTTAAACAGCACTGAACTAGCCAAATGGCTTTCTAAATTCTTTTGAATTGCTGTGGCATCTTGGGGATAATGTTTACCAGTGACATTACTAAAAACGGGAATTTGCGGATTTTTAAAAGTTACTGATTTAGTAGCAATAGCAAAGGATTTTTGTGCGAATGCTATTAATGGAGTGTGAAAAGCCGCAGACACAGGTAATAAAACCGCACCATATCCCAATTTTTGGCAAGCATGATGAATTTTATCAATTTCTAACTTTGGACCTGCTAAAACAATTTGGGTGGGAGAATTAAAATTAGCAATACTCACTCTAGGAAATTGCTTCAGTAGCGGTTCAATTTTGCTGATATCTTCCTTCACTGCTAACATACTACCAGGGTCATGATCTGGGTCTTTTGGTGCAGCCATGGCTTGTCCTCTAGACTTCACCAAGAACAAATAATCAGCCTCACTCAATACTCCAGCAGCCCACAAAGCCGTTAATTCACCAAAACTATGGCCTGCGGTGAAATCTGCTTTAAAGCCAGCTTGCTGCAAAATTCCATACAACCCGGCACTGAATACACCAATGGCAGGTTGGGCATATTCGGTTCTTTGTAAAGCTGCAATTTGCGCTTTTTTCTCAGTTTCATCAAAGGTAGAATGAGGAAAAACAACTTCAGAAATCGGTTGCAAATTACTTTGTTTTAACAAATTATCCATCTTGCCATATAACTGCCGCAAGCTGGGGAAATTCATTACCGTTTCTCTTCCCATTTCCAAATATTGAGAACCTTGTCCAGAGAATAAAGCGACAACTTTTCCAGCCAATTCCATACCAGAGGAACGGTAATAAATACCTTGAGGATGCTCCCAAGATGTTGCGTCAGGCTTATTTTTTAGTAACTCAATACTAACTTGCAGTAACTTACAAGCTTCTTGTAAATTCTCGGCTATAAACCCAATTCTTACCGCTGTTTTGGGAATAGTTAGAGATTGACACTCTTGCAATAATTGAGAATAATACCTTTCTCCATCATTAGCTTGCAAATTATTGAAAGTCGCCTCCAACTTACTAATTAATTCAGCTTGACTAGCACCAAATAATAGCATTTCACTAGAGGTATGATGTAAACGATAGGCATTTCGTTGTTCTGGTTCATACTCTTCTAAAACAACATGATAATTTGTGCCGCCAAAACCGAAAGAACTCACCCCTGCACGTCTGGGAGTTTCACCTTCTGCCTTTATCCATGGTCTAGTTTGAGTATTTAGATAAAAGGAGGAATTTTCAATATCTAATTTCGGATTTGGTTCATTAATATTGATTGTCGCTGGTAATATTTTGTGATGCAATGCTAGGGCAGTTTTAATTAAACTAGCTGCACCTGCGGCGGCTTTTGTATGTCCAATTTGCGATTTTACACTTCCTAAAGCAATGTGTTGTTTTTGGGTATCATGCTTCCCAAAATAATCTCTTAATGAACCAAATTCTGTAGGATCTCCAGCCATTGTTCCCGTACCATGGGCCTCCATTAAACCCACAGTTGCTGGGGAAAAACCAGCATCATCATAAGCCCTTTCTAAAGCCTTAACTTGTCCTTCTTTTCTAGGAGCATAAATACTCTTGTAGCGACCATCGCTAGAAGTACCAATTCCCTTAATTACCGCATAGATTTTATCGCCATCTTTTTGGGCATCTTCTAGGCGTTTTAAGAGAATCATCCCAATACCTTCACCTAACATCATCCCATCAGATTTAGCATCAAATGGTTTAACATTATCGCTAGGACTAACAGCCGGAGTTTTGCTAAAAGAAATGTAGGCCATGATGGTATTATCGGTGTCTACTCCACCAGTTAACATCATATCGCTACGATGTTCAACTAATTCACTAATGGCCATTTTTAATGCCCCGAAAGAACTAGCACAAGCGGCATCAACTACACAATTTGTACCGCCAAAGTTAAAACGGTTAGCAATTCTCCCAGCCACAACATTTGCTAACATTCCAGGGAAAGCATTTTCATCCCATTTGACATAAGCAGATTTGATTTTATCAACAATTTTCTTAGTATCTTCATCAGATAAACCACTGCTTTTGAGAACTTTTTCCCAAATTGGATATTCTAATCTAGCAGCTAAGGGCATTGCTAATTGTTTGCCCATTGCTACACCTAAAATTACCCCAATATTCTCGCGGCTAAATTCACGATAATCACCATAACCAGCATCTTCCATTGCTTCTTTCGCAACTACTAAACTTAATAGTTGGGAAACATCTGTAACTTCTAAAATGCTGGGGGGAATGCCAAATTCCATGGGGTTAAAATCAACTTCGGGAATGAAACCACCACGTTTACAATAGGTTTTATCTTCTGGTGTTCTTGGATTGGGATCATAGTAATCTTCCACACTCCAATGACTTGAAGGAACATCAGTAATACAGTCAACTTTATTCACAATATTTTGCCAGTAATCTCTTAAATTTCTCGCTTGAGGCATTAAAGAAGCCATACCAATAATAGCTATTGGATTTGCTTGTAGTTTTCTGTTAATTTCTTTATTTGACATGGAGTTTTCTGATAATGTGCCGTTAGTCATGTTCATTTTTTTTTCCTTTATAAACCTAAGCAAAGCCTGTTCACAACTATTAATTTGGGCTTCTAATTCCGTCAAGGAAGTATTTATTGTGTCTATCTTTTTTGGGGGGTAAGACATGATGGCATAGACTAATCTTGAGTACCGTAAATTGTGCAACACAATAGACTATTAACAGGTAGTTATTCTATCTGTATTAATGCATTTGTCGCAGGTAAGTTTAAATGCTTGACTTGAGATTAACACTACAGAATATATACACAGTTTTTTGGCAACGTTGGATTTTTTGAACCAGTTTTAGAACCTTTTGTCCATGAATAAATACTAGACAATACTGGATTTTTGATATTGAGAAAGTGAAGATATAATATCCCCGACTTCTTTATTTAATCCTGTGAATAAATTATGATTTCTTCCCAGAAGTATGATATCTGAATTGCATACTGACTCCTTAGGTTACAGGTCTCAACACAGAAGGGCTTTTATCTTTTAATCATTGAATGTTTTACCCATTTGATAATCACATTCTGTATGTTGATAAATGCTTTGACCAGTTTTTAAAATCCAGGATAACCTATTTTAGATGATTAGACTCATAAAAGCTGCCAAAATCGTTACAAAAATAATCAGCACTCTGTGGCAAATTCTCTGAATAGTGAAAAAATACTTAAACAGTTTTTTAAAAATATAGCAGTTTGTAACTTGGAGAAATACAAAACCCCAATTTATTAAGGAATAGGTTTTGTTTCTTTAGGTAATTCTGCTCTAAAAAACTGAATGAATTTTAGTATTTATTCTGTTTCTTGACATCAAATCAACAATTTATTTTTCATCTATAAATGTTGAATTAATAAAAAGACTAACATAGTTTAGGAAAAATGAATAGTTCATTTTTGCTAATTTTTGGAGAAAAATATTTATTAATTTACCTCGTTTTACATACAAGTTAATTTCCTAAGTATAATTTAAAACTGCACTTCCTAATAACATATTCTTGGTAATTACGGGTTTAATATCAATCTTTTCTTGATAATTCAAGAATTATATCTAAATTGTTTCATAAGTCACTAATCAATAAATATACAAGGGAAATATTTGAACATAACCGGGTCTTTTTTGAGCAAACTATCATAATTAAGTCCTAATTTTTGATGAATTTATAAGATAACTCACCTTTTATAGACAATTGGTTATTTATAAACCAAAGATTAATTTTTGTCCTTGATCATGTCAATAATTGATAACAATGCCAGACTAATAAGTTATAGCATTAAATACGAAAATTCTCCATATATTTAGTAAAATTTGCTAAAATAAATACAAATTTTTATATTAACTTATGATTAATCAAATATTTTGATAAAAACAAATAAATTTAGTTGACAATATCAAATTTATTTGGGATACTCGCAGGTAAGTTTATTCATTTATCTAAGTTATTAGCATCATTAATGCTTAGGAGTTGAAGATTTTTATTTCTGATGAGGAATATCGTATTTTAGGCTACTTAATTAAATGCCAATTCAAGATAAAATTGATAGCATAGCGTGGCATTAATCATCAATTATTTGCAGTAAAATCCACGTTAATTCTAGGTTAATTTGGGTATTTATAACAGCTGGGAATGCTGACAACAATTCATACATAAATAATTAGACATATTGCTTCTATGAAAGCAACAGAGGATAAGTCTATAGCCATTACGAGTATTTTTTGAAATAACACCATGGGAATAACAATATGGCAATAAATAAACAAAGCCAATTATTCAAATTGACTGCGCTAAAGTGGAAAATAATTTTGGCAACTTCTCTAACTTTAGCTACGGGGTTAGTATCCTTATACATTTTCTATCAATTGAAGATCAATTCTCAGATTCTATCTCCTGCGACAACAGCTAGTAAATCTCAACCTACCTCTATTAAAGTTGCTGTAACTGCATTAGGAAGGTTACAACCAAAAGATAAAATTACTTATTTATCTGCCCCTAATTCTATCAATGGTGTCAGAGTAGAAAAACTGTTGATCAAGGAAGGAGATAATGTGAAGAAAGGACAAGTATTAGCTTATCTAGAAAACTATGCTCGTTCCCAAGCAGCCATACAACAAGCATTTGATAAATTATTAATTGCTAGAGCTAAACTGGCACAGGTAAAAGCTGGAGCAAAAACTGGAGATATTAATGCTCAACAAGCCACAATTACTCGGTTAAATTCCCAATTACAAGGAGATATTGCCGCGCAAGTAGCAACAATTAATCGGATTCGGGCTGAAGTTGAAAATGCTCAAAAAGAGAGTAATCGCTATCAGCAATTATTTAAAGATGGTGCTATTTCTGCTTCTATTGTTGATAGTAAAAATTTAACCTTAAAAACTACACAACAGCAGCTAAAAGAGGCTCAAGCTACTCTTAAAAGGACTGAAAATACACTTAAAGATCAACTCAAAGAAGCAAAATCTAAACTTAATAGTATTAAAGAAGTTAGGTCTGTAGATGTAGAATTAGCAGAAAGTGAAGTTAAAAGTGCAGAAACAGCAATTAAACAAGCGAAAGCCGATCATGATTTAACCTACATCTCTTCCACTATAGATGGGAAAATTTTGCGAATTAATGCCAGAAATGGAGAAATAATTTCTACTGCTGGCTTTGCAGAAATTGGTAATACATCACAAATGCAAGTCTTAGCAGAAGTCTATCAAACAGATATTCAAAATATTCGAGTTGGCCAAAAAGCTAAGATTACCAGCACTACATTTCCTGGTCAATTACAAGGAACTGTGCGAGAAATTGGCTGGCAAGTTAATCAACAAGGTATCTTTAGTATTAATCCCAATTCTGACGCAGACCGGAGAGTAATTGAAGTCAAAATATCTATTGATAATCCCGCAGATAGTCAAAATATATCTCGATTAACTAACTTACAAGTTGACGTTGCCATCCAAATTTAGTTATTAGTTAATATTCATTTGTTATTTGTTATTCTCAACAAATGACAACTAATAACTAATAACTAATAACTAATAAATGACAAATAATAACTGACAACTAACAACTAATATGAATATCAAAATTCCTTTAGCGTGGCTACAGCTTGTCCAGCAGAAACTTCGCTTTGTGATAGCTGTAGCCGGAATTGGCTTTATTGTGCTGTTAATGTTTATCCAGCTTGGTTTTCAAGATGCACTATATTCTAGTGCAACAGCATTACATCAACGATTGAACGGTGATTTGTTTTTAGTTAGTTCTCAATATAAATCTTTGACAGCAATTCAAAGTTTTTCTCGCACTCGATTATATCAAACATTAGGGTTTGATGGTGTTGATTCTGTTAGTTCAATTTATTTGCAATTTGCAAAATTAAAAAATCCCGTTAGTGGTGAGAAATATTCAATTTATGTCATTGGTTTTGATCCTGGAAAATCCGTGCTAGATATTCCAGAAGTTGAGGAAAATTTAGATAAACTCAAAATTCCTGATGTCATGCTATTTGATAGAGATGCCCGTTCAGAATTTGGACCAATAGCAGAATTATTTAATCAGGGAAATATTCAACAACCAATTGAAATCTTTCCCTTTGATGCGATTAAGGGCTATCGGGTGCGAGTCGGGGGTTTATTTAGTTTAGGACCTTCCTTTGGTGTTGATGGTAATTTAATTGTTAGTGACTCAACTTTTTTAAGAATTAATCCTAATAGTCGCCCAGTTGAAAAAATAGATATGGGAGTGATTAAACTCAAATCTGGTGCTGATATAGAACGAGTTTTAAATAGTTTAAAAAACAAGCTACCGCAGGATGTAAAAATATTCACTCGTCAAGAATTTATTGATTTTGAGAAACAATATTGGTCTGTAAGAACTCCTATTGGTTTTATTCTTAACTTAATGCTGATCATGGCTTCTGTTGTTGGTGTTGTAATTGTTTACCAAATTTTGTATAGCAACATTGCTACTCAATTTATTGCCTATGCAACTCTAAAAGCTATTGGTTATGCTAATGGATATTTATTAAATGTTGTTTTTCAACAAGCATTAATCTTAGCATTGTTAGGATATATTCCCGGCTTTATTGTTTCGATTGGTTTATATGATTTTGCTATGAAAGCAACTAAATTACCTATCATGATGACAAGTAATAATGCCTTACTTGTCTTAGTATCTACAGTCTTAATTTGCATCACCTCTGGAGCATTAGCTATTAATAAACTCCGTTCTGCTGATCCGGCTGATAGTTTTTAGGAATTTGTTTTCCTGTAAATTCAGCAAATTTTGCTCAATATTCT
Source organism: Anabaena sp. FACHB-1391 (assembly GCF_014696755.1). NCBI lineage: Bacteria > Bacillati > Cyanobacteriota > Cyanophyceae > Nostocales > Nostocaceae > Anabaena > Anabaena sp. FACHB-1391. The sequence goes on from NZ_JACJQS010000004.1 coordinate 145,472, forward strand.
CTAAATTAAAACCAACCAAAGATAGAAGTTTAATGTTATTAGCAACAGTAAAATTTTCTTGTCAGTGCAACAGTTCTTAATTGCAATTTCCTGCAATTAGGAAATAAGATTGTATTGCTTTCTCAACTGTATCGTTACCGTCACACTACTACAAAACACTTATCTATATTTCAACATGAACTTGCAAAACAAAACTCTGCTGATTACCGGAATTGACGAATTTATTGGTTTACGTGCAGCCGAATTAGCTATAGCTCAAGGGATGAAAGTTAGAGGTATACAAAGTTCCCAAATTAAAGATCAAACAGCGCAAAATTTAGGTATTGAAATTCTAGTCGGTAATATCACTGATCCTGGAATTTGCTCAAAAGCTTGTCAAGGAATAGATATAGTTTTACATACTGCTCAAATTGCCGAAGAAGCTGGAGAAATTAAGCATTTTCGAGAAATAAATGTCAATGGTACTATTAATATCGCTAAGGCTGCTAAACAAGCAGGTGTAAAAACATTTGTCCATCTTTCTAGCACTTTAGTATATGGGTTTGATTACCCTGAAAGGGTTACAGAATCAGGTGTACTTTCGGGTGAAAATAATCCTTATTGTCAGACAAAAATTGAAGCAGAAATCGAAGTTTTAAAACTGAACAATGCCCCTGAATTTGGAGTAATTGTAATTCGGGCTGGTGATGTCTATGGTCCTGGAAGTATTCCTTGGATTGTTCGGCCAATTCAGATGATGCGACAAAAATTATTTGCTTATGCTAATGATGGTAAAGGTGTGATGAATCATCTATATGTAGATAACTTAATTGATGCTATCTTTTTAGCCATAGAAAAATCAGCCTATGGGGAAATTTTCAACATTACTGACGGTAAAGAAACTTCTTGGAAAGATTATTTTATTCATCTTGCTTCTTTGGAAGGTTTACCAGCGCCAATGTCTTTACCTAAAGAGGAAATGAAGTTATTTCTGCGTGTGCGTCTTCAGGGACAAAAACTATTCCGTAAAAAAGCTGATATTCTCCCGGAATCAGTTGATTTTATGAGTCGTCCTTATGCCTATTCTATTGCAAAAGCACAAAATATTTTGAATTATCGGGCTAAAGTTGATTTAGCAGAAGGAATGGGTCGCACTCGTGAATGGTTGCAAAAAACTGACATTCAAAAACTGATGAAATAGATAAAATTCTCCAAGGGTAAATTTTCACAATTAGGAAGTGTTGACTAATGTTTAAAATTGTAAACCTGTTCATTGCCACTTTGCTAACTATTAGCTTTACCGAAGTAGCTCAAGCTGAATCAACAACATCATTAACTGTAGTTGTTAATGGTATTCGTAATCAAACTGGGGAAATTTGCATGAGAGTTTATAACTCTGAAAAAGGATTTCCAGATAATGCTAAAAGTGAAGTTAAAAGTGGCTGTACTAAAATTACAGGAAATTCCATTAAACAGGTATTTTCTGGATTAAAACCTGGTAATTATGCTGTGGCTGTAGTTGATGATCAAAATGGTGATCACAAACTCAATAAAGACTTTTTCGGGATTCCCGAAGAGGGTTTTGGCATTTCTAGAAATCCCATTGTTTCTATCAGCACTGGCACACCTAAGTTCAAAAATGCCCGTTTTAAAGTTGATAAGAATACTACAATTAATATCTTTTTGAAGTATTCTCTTGATCCTTAATTCGGAATTTAATACGGTTTAGTTAAGCCTAAAACTCTATTCTTAACTGAACTGTATTTATTTATAATTTACAATCGGGAGTTAAGTATAGATGCTAACTCTTTTTCCTGACCTCTAAGTTATATCTGAGACTATAGAGATAATGCCAGATTTGATGATATTTCTATCTAAGTCTTTGTTGGGTTGGTTGTTAATTCAGAGTTGTTTAACGTTAATATTTTTATGGTATTTACGTTCATACAAACCACGGTTATTACCAGATGAAAAATTACCAAAAACGGCAGTAATTCTTTGTTTACGAGGTGCAGATCCATTTTTGCCTCATTGTTTGCGATCGCTCTTACAACAAAACTACCCGCAATATGATCTAAAATTGATCATTGATAGTCAAAAAGATCCAGCTTTTAAAATTGCCAGTGAAACAATCAATCAACTGCGTGCAACTAATGTCCAAATTAGCACATTAAGAGCGGTTCGTCATAATTGTAGTCTTAAATGCAGTTCTCTATTACAAGCTGTTTCTGACTTAGATAATGCTTATCCAGTTATCGCTTTTATTGATGCTGATACTGTAGTTCATTCCGAATGGTTACGAGAATTAGTCACTCCTCTTCTTGATGACAAAGTTGGTCTAACAACAGGAAATCGTTGGTATGTTCCCACTGGTAATTATTGGGGTTCATTAGTTCGCTACTCCGGTAATGTTTCTACGGTGGTGCAAATGTTTCTCTTTCAAATTCCTTGGGGTGGAACTTTAGCTATCAAAACAGAAGTATTACATCGCATCAAACTTTTGGATAAATGGGGACAAGTATTAACAGATGATATGCTCCTCCATAAACTTATCAAACAACAAAAGTTACAAATTAAATTTATTCCTTCTTTATTGATGCTAAATCAGGAAGAAAGTAGTTTAAGTAACTTACTAGAATCATTAAAACGATTAATAATTAGTTCTAAACTTTATCACCCCGGTTGGTTAGCTATCATTAGTGAAGCATATTCTAGTATTCTCGTACCAAATCTAGTCATCATCATAATTTTCTATCTCCTGCTTCAGTCTCAATGGTACGCTGCATTTTTATTATTTTCTTCTTACATTTGCTATACCATTGGTTTAGTTTTACTCATGCTATTGATGGAAGTAGCAATACATCATATCTTACATAATCAAGGTAAAAAAATACCCAAATTATCGCCTTTAATTATCCTCAAAATGTTAATAGTTATTCCTTTAACACAGTGGATTTATGGATTAATAATCTTATCTTCCTTCTGGACATCAAGTATTACTTGGCGGGGACTTACCTATCGCATTCAAGGACATGAAAATATTCAGTTAATTGAATACCGTCCTTACCAATGGTTAGATCAACCAATTGATCCAAAAGCTTCTCTTTAGGGAAATAGGGTAAATTTTAGATGTTCTATTTTCGCTTTAACGCTTCAATATCTAAAATTACCCAATTCAAAATTTTCAAGAAATATCACCTCATAGTCATGAACAAAAAACCTCTTCGTATTGCCTTATTTACAGGATTATACGCTCCATTCTTAACAGGAGTTTCTGTGGCTGTTCATCAAAGAGTTCACTGGTTATTAAAACAAGGACATGAGGTTTTTCTAGTTCACCCAGAAATTAATGATCAATACCCGCCACAAGTTGGTAAGCGTCCCATGACAGGAATTGAAGAACTAGAAACATTTATTAATTTTTCTGCTTATTCATTTCCGACAGAACCACTGATATTTTATAAATCTTTACCCCAACCATTAAACTATCGTCATTGGAGTGATACAAAATTACTCACTCACTTTCAACCTGATATTATTGTTGTCGAAGAAGCCCCACAAATGAGAGGTTTATATTCTGGTTTTTTACAAGGTTATGGCCGTTCTGTGGGAGTAGAATATGCCAGAAAAACAAACACACCTATTGTTTCAGTTTTCCATACAGATATCATTGCCTATATCCAATATTATTTCGGTAATACAGTCTTTAATTTAGTGCGTCCTCTCCTACCAATTTTAGTTAAACAATTTAGTGAAACTTATGATTTAAGTTTATTTTCTTCCCGTGAACAACTAGCTAAATACCAAAAATTAAAAGCTCAACGAAGTGAATATCTCCCCTATCAAGGAATTGATTGCCAAAAATTTCATCCCCGCAATATTTGTCATGATCCAATTCCTGATGATCAACGTCCAACTATCTTATTTGTAGGGCGTATTACTCCAGAAAAAAATGTTAATCAACTTTTAGATATTTATCCTCTCATTGCTGCTAAAATTCCTGATGTTCATCTAGTAATTGTTGGTAGCGGTCCTTTGGATGCAGAAATTCGTCGTCGCGCTCAAAATTTCCCCCATGGTGTCACTATTTGGGGTGAATCTCATGGTAAAGAACTTTTAGGTTGGTTTGCAAAAGCAGATATATTTGTTAACCCTTCTATCACCGAAAATTTCTGCACTACAACTAACGAAGCTTTAGCTTCTGGAACACCTGTAGTGGCTGTTGTCGCCCCTTCAACTGCTGAACAGGTTATTTCTGGGGTTAATGGTTTTCTGGCCGCACCTAATGACCCTAGAGATTTTGCCCAAAAAGTAATTACAATTCTCGAAAATCCTGACCTCAAAAATCAATTAACTCAACAAGCTCGTCCCTCAATTCTGGAATTTGATTGGTCAGCTTGTACCCAAAAGTTTGAAAATAAGCTTTATGAATTAGTGAATATCCGCCGAGAGGTAGATGTCTAAATCAAACTTAAAAAAACGCCAATTTGGCTACTGAAATAGAAATAGCTCTGCTAAAGTATTTAAGTAGTTGACCTGTGGGCTTTTAGGTTCTTAGTTTGAGATATTGATAAAGCTATCTTGTGATCATTCTCAAGATTTATTACTCCAAATTGATCACCAGATAACTATTATCCTCAATCGTGCCTAAAACTCTTTATACCTCAGAAGCACCAACTTCTGGGGTTTTTGTGATTTTTTTACACTACTATTGCCTTTCTATCGGGGATTTTAGCATTGCTGGGGAAACTATTTTTACGCCTCTTTACTAAATAAAGCGTAACTTAGTCTTCCCCAGGAAGCATAACAGCTTACATAATTCTGCTATAAACTGCCCTAAATCAGTGATGAAAGTGAATACCTATGAAAATATCATAGACAAATTCAAAAAAGTCCTTTTTCTGCAATAACCCGGAAGTTTGGGGACTGCCTTTTTCATCCAATAACGGCTTCATTAAATAATAAGCCGGTTGATAATTATACCAAGGAATCGAAGGCCACAGATGATGAATTAAATGGTAATTCTGCCCCAAAATCAGGATATTGAGAACTTTACCTGGATAAACCCGGGCATTTTTCCAGCGATTTCTTTCCACAAACGGACGGTGGGGTAAATAATCAAAAAATAACCCCAAAGTTATTCCTACTAAAAAAGCCGGAATAAACCAAAAGTTAAGAATATAGCCCAAAAAATGATATTGGACAGAAATATAAACAATAGTAATGATGATTAAGCGACTAATAAACCATTCTAGTAGTTCATAATTACGCCATAATCTTCTTTGGAAGAAAAATACCTCATGGTACAAAAATCTCACCGCAATTAACCACAGGGGTCCACCTGTCGAAACATAATGATCTGGGTCATCATTAGGGTGGTTAACATTACCATGATGCTGCAAATGTACTCGTGTAAATACTGGAAAAGCAAAGGCGAGAATTAAGGCACTACAATGGCCTAAGATAGCATTAACAATTCGATTCCGATGGGCTGACTGGTGACAAGCATCATGAATGATTGTTCCTGAACAATGGAGTGCTAGTGTATTGATACTAAAACACAACCAATGAGGCCATTCCCACAACCAATACCCAAAATTAGATAAAACTAACATCATCACTACGACTAAAAACATCAGCAGCGTGGGGTTAAAATCACCAGGAGGTGATAAAAGTTCTTTGGGGGGAATTGTCAGTGGCTTTTGTGCCTCCGACGTGAGCATTATTAACTCCTTTAATTAATCATCAATCTTTACGGATCATACTATTAATCTTAGTTAAGAGTAAAGTTATGTAAAGCAAGATTTATTTACAGTTCTGTTGAAGGGTCAATAAATGAGGCTATGATTCTTGGCTAAACCAGTGCTTTTAGATAAAAAACTCTCTGAGAGGACTGTTGCCAATGTACGATATCAAATTTATACCATAATTACCTCCCTAACTGCCTGTAACATTGATTTAGCAGTTAATAAAAAAGACAGTTCGTTTAATTCATACCAATTTGCAAAATGATGGTGATCAATGGAAAAATGAATTGCTGATACTGTCAGTCTTTCATCATCCAAAATCTTAAATCTCAAATGGTATAAGCAAAGATGACGATAAATTCCCCGGTAGACTCCAAAAATCTTCAACCCAGCCCATGACGCAATTAAGAGATTCTCAGCGCCGAACTAAAATTGTTGCTACTATTGGACCTGCTACCAGTAGCCCAGAAATGCTGAAAGCAATTATTGAAGCGGGTGCTACAACCCTTAGACTCAACTTCTCCCACGGAACTCATGCTGATCATCAGCGTAGTATTCGGTTAATTCGGCAAACTGCTTTTGAATTAAATAGACCAGTAGCAATTCTACAAGATTTACAGGGTCCCAAAATCCGTTTGGGTCGGTTTGAAAATGGTTCTATAATCTTAGGCAAGGGCGATCGCTTCACTTTGACAAATCGCCCTATAGAAGGAACTCAAGAAATAAGTTGTGTCACTTACGATTACTTAGCCGATGAAGTTCCCACGGGTGCAAAAATCCTCCTCGATGATGGTAAAGTCGAAATGGTGGTAGAGGACATCAACCGCGAAAAAGGTGATTTACACTGTCGCGTCACAGTTCCAGGTAAACTTTCCAACAACAAAGGTGTTAATTTTCCGGGAGTTTACTTATCCATTAAAGCCATGACCGACAAAGACCGCGAGGATCTGATGTTTGGTCTAGACCAGGGTGTTGATTGGGTAGCACTTTCCTTTGTCCGTAATCCCCAGGATATCATCGAAATTAAAGAACTAATTTCCAGCACCGGTAAAAGTGTCCCTGTAGTTGCTAAAATCGAAAAACACGAAGCCATTGAACAAATGGAGGCAGTTCTGTCTTTGTGTGACGGTGTCATGGTCGCTAGAGGTGATTTAGGGGTGGAATTACCAGCGGAAGATGTACCCGTACTACAAAAACGGCTAATTGCTACGGCTAACCGCTTGGGTATTCCCATCATTACCGCTACCCAAATGCTAGATAGCATGGTCAGTAACCCCCGTCCCACTCGTGCGGAAGTATCCGATGTCGCTAATGCGATTTTAGACGGTACAGACGCTGTCATGCTTTCCAATGAAACCGCCGTCGGTAGTTTTCCTGTGGAGGCTGTAGCGACCATGGCCAGGATAGCAGAACGCATGGAACAGGAGTACGCACAAAACCCCAACTCCCGTCAGTCACGAGATAATAAACCCTCTATTCCCAATGCTATTAGTCAAGCAGTTGGTCAAATTGCGGAAAATTTGGGCGCAGCAGCAATTATGACTTTAACACAAACTGGAGCTACAGCCCGCAATGTTTCTAAATTCCGTCCGAAAACACCAATTTTAGCAATTACACCCCATGTTAACGTAGCGCGACAGTTACAGATGGTCTGGGGCGTAAGACCGCTTTTAGTCTTAGAATTACCTTCCACTGGTCAGACGTTCCAAGCCGCTATCAATGTAGCCCAAGAAAAAAACCTCTTAACGGAAGGTGATTTAGTAGTAATGACTGCTGGTACACTTCAGGGGGTTTCTGGGTCAACAGACTTGATTAAGGTGGAAGTGGTAACTGCTATACTCGGCCAGGGAATTGGTCTAGGTCAAGGTTCAGTCAGTGGACGTGCTAGGGTAGTTCATAATGCTATGGATGCCAGTAATTTTAATTCCGGTGATATTTTAGTAGCATCCCGCACAGGTGTCGATTTTGTAGAAGCAATTCGCAAAGCTGGTGGGATTATTACTGAGGAAGATAGTCTCACTAGTCACGCCGCAGTTATCGGTTTACGTTTAGGTGTACCAGTAATTCTGGGTGTGAAGGAAGCAACACAGGTAATTAAAGACGGTGCGATTTTAACTTTAGATATACAGCGAGGTTTGATTTACTCTGGGGCGGTGGGAACTTAAACAATTAAAAATTCAAAAAAATCATTTTGGATTTTTAATTTTTGGGTTTTGAAAACATTTCATGCAGAGACGCAAAAGGCGCGAAAGGCGTTTTCTGCGTCTTGGTTTTATGAGGAATAAAAATAAACTACGAAGGAGCGAAGCACACGAAGGAAGAAGAAGGTTATTTATTCTGCAAATATTTCCGCTAAGATATCCAAAACGGCTTTTTGTTCTTCTGTAGTAATTTGACCGAGAAGTTTGACTAATCGGATTTTATCTATTGTGCGAATTTGATCAAGTACGATTTGCCCTTCTTTTCGTTGAAGTTGACAGGTTACTCTTGTGGGGTATGGTTGCCCTTTTGTTGTCATTGGTGCAACTATTACGGTGGAAATATAATGGTTTATTTCATTGGGTGAAATTATTAAGCAAGGGCGTGTTTTTTTAATTTCACTACCAATGGTAGGGTCAAGATTAACTAAGAAAACATCAAATCTGTTAACTACCATTGCCATTCATTTTCATCCCATTCTGTTGTGTTGATGTCATCTAATAAGATATCATCGCGGTTTTCTGCCATTTCTATAAATGCTTTTTCCCAACCCTTTCTGACTTGTTCAATTGGGCGAATAATGAGATGATTTCCTTGAACTTCTATTTCTACTTCTGAGTTAATTCCGCTTTGTTCTAATAGGGTTTTGGGGATGCGTAACCCTTGGGAGTTACCAATTTTGACTATTCGGGTTTTGATTGCTGTACCCATTTTATGTTTTTGGGGATAGGGTGGTGTTTACATTGTAATTACATAAATAAAAATAGTCAAGTAGAAAGCCGCAAGTAATGATGTAAACTTAGGATAGGGCTTAATATTTTTTGTATACAGCCACGCCACGCAAGAAATTCAAGGGATTTTATGCCTGTTAACTATTGATTCGCTTCTTCCAGAAAAAATCAAAACATGGTATTGCTACATCTAAGCAAGACATTGACTTAATTGAAGCAAGACTTGAAAGAGAAAAACAGCATTATAAACAAGTTTATCAGTAAGAGAAAAGGAAATAATCATGACAGAACATATTGAAATAAAACCCAGTAGCGGTAACGTATTTACTGACTTAGGTTTACCCAACCCAGATGAAATACTAGTAAAAGCAGAACTAGCACGAAAAATCAGTAATGCTATCATTGCACGTCATATTACACAAGCAGAAGCGGCTGAATTATTAGGAATTGATCAACCAAAAGTTTCTGCTTTAATGAGAGGAAGACTTACAGGTTTTTCTCTAGAAAGAATGTTTAGATTTCTCAATACTTTGGGAATTGATGTAGAAATTACAGTCAAAGCTAAATCTAGAGATGATGCACGGATAATAGTAGTTTAATTTGTGCTTGTGAAAAGGTTGACTTTGATGAATGGTAGATATTTACTCGATCTCAAACTCTCATTCCTCTGTGATCTCTGTGATCTGGCGTGGTTCGTTTTTAGTAACTTGTGCGTAAGTCCTAAAGATAAAAAGAAATAATCATGACAGAAAATATTGATATAAAAGCCAGTTGTAGCAAGGTATTTATAGTATTGCTAAAACCAGCCTTTTTATTGAATATTAGTACAGTGTCTAGAATGATACCTATTGCCTTTAAGTTAGTTCAATTTGCGAATCATCACCAATTAAAAAACGTAATGCTTTAGGACGACGGGGGGCTATACTTAATTGGGCGCGTTGTCCAATTAAACTATCAATAATCCGCTGTTGAATACCCGTAATTTTAGCACCTTCTAAAACTACACTATGTTCTAAATCCGTTTCTATCAGGGTTGAATTATCCGCAATGCTACTATAAGGACCGATAAAACAGTTTTCTAAATAACAATTATTCCCAATTATCACAGGTCCACGAATTGTACAGTTGATAATTTTAGATTTAGCACCAATTTCTACTCTACCAATAATCTGAGTTTTACTATCAATGTCGCCTAAAATTGATTTTGTTAAATAGGTATCAAGAATTAGCCTGTTAGCTTCTAATAAATCATCTTTTTTCCCTGTATCTAACCACCAACCATCAAGATTATAAGCTAAAACTTCTTTTTTTTGATCTATTAAACATTGAATAGCGTCCGTAATTTCTAATTCTCCCCTCGCTGAAGGTTTAATTTGAGAAATTGCATCATGGATAGTCGCCAAAAAGAAATAAACTCCTACCAATGCTAAATTTGACGGGGGAACTTTTGGCTTTTCAATTAATTGTAATACCTTACCTTTTTCATCTACCTTCGCTACACCAAAGGCGCTAGGATTTGGGACTTTACGCAACAGAATTAAAGCATCTGGTTCTTGTTGGCTAAATTTATGCAAAAATGAACTTAAGTCCCCTTGTTGAATTAAGTTATCTCCCAAATACATCATAAATGGAGAATCTTTTAAAAAAGGACGCGCCACCTGGACAGCGTGGGCTAAACCGGCTGGTTGTTCTTGCAAAATATAGGTAATATTCACAGCGAATTTTTCCCCATTTCCGGTTTTATTTTTGACTTCTTCTCCTGTTTCTGGACTGATAATAATAGCAATATCCGTAATTCCCGCCCCTGCCATTTCTTCAATTCCGTACCATAAAATTGGTTTATTAGCAACTGGGACAAGTTGTTTTGCTCCGGTATAAGTTAAGGGGCGTAATCTTGTGCCTTTTCCACCGGATAAAATTAGTGCTTTCATAGAGATTTTCCTTGTAATTCTTTTAACATTAATCTTAGTCTTTGTCGCCAATGGGGAGGATAAGTTGCCAATATTCTAGATATCTTATCACAAGCTAAAATGGAGTAAGCGGGACGTTTTGCGGGTGTGGGATATTCGGGAGTGGTAATAGGAATGATCTTTTCAATTTTCAGGGAAAAGCCCAGTTTTTCAGCTTCTTCAAAAATAGCTATAGCAAAGTCATACCAACTCGCAACACCACTATTTGTATAGTGATAAATTCCAGTAATTTCTGATGTTAATTGGGGGATAATTTGGGATATTGTCAATGCTATATCTTGAGACCAAGTAGGAGTACCAATTTGATCTGCAACTACCCTAATTTCGGGTTTTTCTTTACCAAGTCGTAACATCGTTTTCACAAAATTACTTTTTCCATAAGTCCCATAAACCCAAGCTGTACGGATAATTATATGATGATGGGGACAAGTTTTTTGAATTGCTATTTCTCCGGCTAATTTTGTCTTTCCATAGACACTTAATGGATTAGGAATATCAGTTTCTTGATAGGGATAATTGTGATTACCGTTAAATACGTAATCTGTGGAAAGATGAATTAAGAAACTTCCTAGTTTTTGGCTTTCTTCGGCGATAATTTGCGGGGCTATAGCATTGACAGTATTAGCTATTTCTGGTTCGCTTTCGGCTTTGTCTACGGCTGTATAAGCAGCGGCGTTGATAATTATTTCCGGGTGGGTTTCTTTGATAATTTGACGGAGGTTCTCAGGTTGATTTAAGTCTATTTGCGGACGTGCATAAGCAATAACTTTATAGTTGGTAGAGTTGGATGAAAGGGTATTTTTTAGTTCTGTACCCACTTGTCCGTTACTACCTATTAGTAATATTGATTTATTCATAAACTTCCGCTTTTTTAAAAGTTGGAGCATTACTATCTTTAGCTGATAAAATTGGAGGTGTTTTCAGAGGCCAAACTATAGCTAAATCTGCATCATTCCAAATGATAGCGCGATCGCTTCCCGGTGCATAATAATCTGTAGTTTTGTATATCACCTCTGCCATTTCTGAAAGTACGAGAAAGCCATGAGCAAAACCTGCTGGTATCCACATTTGGAGTTTATTTTCGGTGCTGAGTTCGTAACCTACCCATTGTCCAAATGTGGGAGATTTTTTTCTAATATCCACAGCCACATCAAAGATTTTACCAGCAATAACGCGAACTAATTTACCTTGGGGCTGGATAATTTGATAATGTAATCCTCGCAACACATTTTCTTCCGATTTTGAGTGATTATCTTGAACAAATTTGGCTGTAATTCCCAGTTTTTCTGTGAATATTTTTTCGTTATAGGCTTCCAAAAAAAAGCCCCTTGAGTCTTGGAAGATTGGCGTTTCAATCAAGATAATCTCTGGTATCTCCGTAGCAATAGTTTTCATGGTTTTTAATTTTACTAGTTCGCTAATTAATAAATAAGTATTATTTTTTTAGGACTTAGCCAACTGCTATAATGTTCTAACTTGTAGTCAGAACTTTAGTCCTATTTTTTCTCAAAACTATTAAATAATAGCACAAAATGTTAATTTCACAATCAAAGTTTAACAGCTACAACCTGATTATTTGCATCTTTGCGCCTTTCGGTGATACATATTCATATATTTAATCAGCAAGGCCAAATTTTGATTTATCCTTTCTTGTTATTTCCATAAATATGCAATAATTGATATATCTGTATTCTTCAAGAGAATTTTCATCAAAATCATCTATTGATCATAACTGTAAACAATGCAAGTAGAATCACAAGTGTCTCATATTGATAATAATATTTTTACTGATTTCGGTGGTGTGATGATTCCCCAAGCACCTGCTGGATTTAAATCGGGTTTTATCGGTATTATCGGTCGTCCTAATGTCGGTAAATCCACTTTAATGAATGAATTGGTTGGGCAAAAAATAGCCATTACTTCCCCCATAGCCCAAACTACTCGCAATCGTTTAAGAGGTATTTTAACTACAGAAACCGCCCAGTTGATCTTCGTGGATACACCGGGTATTCATAAACCACATCATCAATTAGGGGAAGTGCTGGTAAAAAATGCGAAAATTGCCATTGAGTCAGTAGATGTTGTATTATTTGTAGTTGATGGTACGGTTGCCTGTGGTGCGGGCGATCGCTATGTTGCTGAATTATTAACTCATAGTCAAACACCCGTAATTTTAGGAATTAATAAAATTGATCAACAACCGGAAGATGCTCAAAAAATAAATGAAAGTTATATTCAATTAGCTAATACTTATCAATGGGAAACTGCGAAATTTTCTGCTAAAACTGGCGCGGAATTATTACAACTGCAAGATTTATTAATTAGTCACCTCGAACCAGGACCATTTTATTATCCCCCAGATTTGGTTACAGACCAGCCAGAACGGTTTATTATGGGTGAATTGATTAGAGAACAGATATTATTACTAACTCGTCAAGAAGTTCCCCATTCCGTAGCCATAGCCATTGATTTAGTCGAAGAAACCCCAAAAATTACCCGCGTTCTTGCCACCATCCATGTTGAGAGAGATTCGCAAAAAGGTATTCTCATTGGTAAAGGGGGAACAATGCTTAAATCTGTTGGTAGTGCAGCTAGAGAACAAATTCAAAAGCTAATTGCTGGGAAAGTTTATCTAGAATTATTTGTCAAAGTACAACCCAAATGGCGACATTCACGGGTGCGGTTAGCCGAACTAGGTTATCGTGTCGAGGAATAAGTGATAAACTAGTTATGGTAAAAGTCAGCACCAAGGCAGTTATGATTAAATCTTGGATGATAATTGGCATTATAGCATTCTTAGTAGGTTTTGCTGGTAACTGGATGACACCCAACCAGAGTCAGTGGTTTAGACAATTACAAAGACCTCGATGGTTAACATTTGAATCAGCAATTCCCCTGATTTGGACAGTAATATTTATTTGCGGTGCTTGGTCAGCTTACATCATTTGGGAACACAGCCCAAATAGCTATACAACACGCTTGATGATGGTTTTATACCTACTCCTAGAAATATTTACCATAGCTTACACCCCTGTAATGTTACATTTTCGCAGTCTCATAGTTGGGACAATTATCGGTGGTACAGGATTGCTGATTTGTTTGTTAATCACATTAGCAGTTCTACCAGTATCCATTTGGTCGGCGTTACTATTATTACCTTATTTACTGTGGAGTCCTATAGGTACATACACCACATGGGAAATGAGTCGTCTTAATCCTCAAGATGCTTAAAGCCGGAAAGTTGAAAGTCTTGATGATGTTTGACTTTCAACTTTTTATTTTTTATCATAGGTTTTATCTCTTTGTTCCTTTGCGTCTTTGCTCCTTTGTATCTTGGCGCGAAAAAATCCCATATTATAAAACAGAAGATTTATTTTCTGTTGTTTGAATGAAAGATTGAAAATCTTCATTCGGTGTCCATTGAACTGCACCATCTTTACCAGTAAAAAAAATCTTCGTTTGTCCTTTACTTAAAGAAGATAATGTTTTACTATCTAAATTATTAGTAGGAGAGATGGCTATTTGCGGTTTAAGTGCTAAAATTAGATCTTGTAAAGATTCTGATGGACACCATAAAACCTGGGGAGAAGACAAATCTCCGCTTTTAATTAGTTCTTGAATTTGTTGGGATTTAATATTACCGACCAATAACCAGTTTTGATTAAAAATTTGTAATTTTAAAATTGGTATTTGCTCATTAATTAATTGTGCGATAATTGTCGAATTATTTATCGGTTGACCAACTGCTAAACCTTGATAGATTCCTTGCTCTTCTTGGAGTTGCTGTTGCAGTAATTGAGTGGCAATATTGTCCTCTAAATTGGGAGTATATTCATAGAAATTTTTAATTGGTATATCTTGCATAATTTCCAACCAAGGATCATAACTATGACCAGGGAACTTACTAGCGACAGCCAAATTAACTTGATTTATCCCTTGCTGTCTTAAAAATGGGAGAATTGTAAATCTACCCGTACCTTCATTTCCCCCATTAACTATCGCAATATTTCCTCGATCTTGAATTACTAAAACAGGTTCAGTCCTGGTTTCTAATAAAGTAATTCTTAGCAAATTATCATGAGAATACCACAGGGGAAAAAGCACCAAACCGACCACAATAAAACCTGCAAACCACCAGCGTTTCTGCCACCATTTTACTAATAAAGGTAAAATAATTAAAAGATAGATAATCAACATTTGCCAAATTGATATACTACCAACAGGTATCTGACTTCCTGGTAAATGATCAAAAAATTCCGCCAGTTGAATTAACCAATGGGTAGGATAATATAAAAAACCCGCTAAAATACTTCCTAAATCTGGTAAAATTAAACCTACTAAACCGCTAATCATTCCCCCAAGACTAATGATAGAAATAAATGGTGTCGTCAGAATATTAAGAGGCACACTATAAACTACAATTACACAAGCAAATTCTAGCAATCGGGGTAAAGTCCAAATTGTTGCTGCTAAAGATGCAGAAATTAAAGAACTAATTGTTGGTGGTAGCCAATCTAAACGTTTATCTATTGCTGGTGCGGTGACAATTAATCCTAACGTAGCTAAAAAACTCAATTGAAAACCTAAATTCCAAATCCACAAAGGATTAAATAATAATAATAATGTTGCTGCTATCAACAAAGATCCCAACTGCTTCACACCTTTTTCTAAAGCCAAACCGAGCAAAGCCGCAAAGCCCATAATTACGGCTCTTAATACCGCAGGTTCAAAACCGGCTAAAAACAAAAAACCAGTTAATCCCAAGCCACCCATAGTGATCTGGGCGGCTTTATTTGTACCTTTAGTTAGCTGTAAAATTACACCCAAAATTAAAGAAGTTTGAAAACCAGAAGCAGCCAAAGCATGAGCCAAACCAGTCCTCACAAATAAATCACGGATATCATAGGGTAAATCAACAGCCTTAGCACCTAAAACCATGGAACTGACAAGAGGACCTTCAGGAACACCTAATGAACGAGCTTGTGATCTCCCGATTTTCCCACGAACTTGCCACCATCCCCAAGGACGCTGATCATCGAGAATATTGACCTGTCTTCCCGCTAAACCCGCAAAAGTCTCCTCCTGTCGCAGATATTTCTGAAAATCAAAACCACCAGGATTTAACGCTGCTGTTGGTTTATACAAAAATCCTGTCACCGCAATTTCTTGTCCAGGATATAAACCAGTAGACTGAAGTATCGGTACAGTCACGTATAACCTACCTGTTACCTCCCTGGGATTCCCTCCAGAAGCTTGATTATTCTGTACCTCATCTAACTGAGTCGCTGCTAACCAAAATTGTCCCCTTTGACTGCGAGTTAAGCGAGGATTACTATCCACCAACCCTCGCACAATCACTGACTGTTCAAGATTACTTTTATCACTAGCCACAAAGCGACTAATATCTTTTATTCCCGGTTGAGGTAATCGCAAATTAAAATAAAAAGTAGCCAACAAACCCACCACACCAGCTATTAACCACAGACTAGGATGGGGAATATTTGTCCAGTTATTAGCAACCAGCTTTGTTTTGTCAGCAGTCCCATCTCTTTTGAGAGCAAATTTCCTTAAATTAACATATATTCGGCGAAATAACACTGCCCCAACCACACCCAAAAATAAAATCCAGACACCACCCCAGGGAATTGCGGTAAATAGCAAACCCAAAATATAACTAAGACAGATAATTATTCCACTCGTTTGCATCATAAATCACAATAAATGCCAAAGCACCCAGTAGATTAAAATTTAATTTGCTTTTTACACAAATAATTTATCTTTGGTAACTTTGGCAATCAGAAAATTATAAAGAAATACCCAAATTAAACCCTAAAACAGCATGAACAAACATAACCCCTAGTGCTATAGTCCCCAAATAAGCATGAACTACACGCAACCCAGCTTTATCGCCAAAAAATCCACTTAGAGAAATCACACCATTAATTAACAACAGTATTAACACCAGCGAACCAGTCCAAAAATGAGGACTTGCAAACAGCGGTTTTTGCTGCATCACTAACGACAAAACTCCGCCAATATACCCACCAGCTAAAAATAAAAACAACCAGGGAGCTAATTGACGATGAGCATTACGGCTTTGAATAGCTGCATCCTTATCCTTCCCCTCCAGCAACTTACCACGCCAACCCATCACCCCCACAAAAGTCCCCACCACAAAAATCACAATTCCCATCATTACTGGATGTCCCCAATGTACAATCGGTTCAGGAACACCCAGAGAACGAAACCAACTCGCAATTGGTTCTAAAACTGCACTGATATTTACCATCTTACACACCACTGTTTTAACATTAACTTCCGTATCCCCCTTGCGGGGGGGAATTGAAAAATTTGGACTTGCTGAATTGAGGTATGAATTCTCTGGCTTTCATTTTTAAAACTCTTACCTTTGCGCCTTTGCGTGAGTTAATTCATGATTCAATTATGCAACGCCAAAAATTTTAGCTTATATTATTCCTAAGCAACGGAAAACCCAACTTTTCCCTTTGTTCAACATATAAATGAGCCACTTTCCTTGCCAAATGCCGAATCCTAGTAATGTAACGAGTTCGTTCCGTCACCGAAATTACCCCTCTAGCATCCAGTAAATTAAAAGCATGAGAACACTTAATCACATAGTCTAAACTAGGTAAAACCAATCCTCGTTCTGTTAATTGAGTAGCTTCCTGCTCATATAAACCAAACAGCGTCAGCAACATTTCAGGATTAGAAGCTTCAAAATTATAAGTACACTGTTCAATCTCACCTTGAAGATGAACATCACCATAAGTAATGTTATCAGTCCATTGGATCTTAGTAATAGCCTCCACTTGCTGAAGGTACATCACCAATCGCTCTAAACCATAAGTAATCTCAATGGACACAGGACGACAATCAATGCCACCACATTGCTGGAAATATGTAAATTGGGTAATTTCCATCCCATCTAACCACACTTCCCAACCAGTACCCCAAGCGCCCACCGTCGCATCCTCCCAATTATCCTCCACAAAGCGAACATCGTGATCTTCAGGACAAATCCCCAAAGCTCGCAAAGAATCAAGATAAATCTCCTGGATATCATCTGGTGACGGCTTAATTAACACTTGATATTGATAATAATGCTGAAAGCGATTCGGATTTTCGCCATAACGACCATCTGTAGGCCGACGACAAGGCTCAACATAGGCGACAGCCCAAGGTTCAGGTCCCAAAGCCCTTAAAAACGTATGGGGATTCTTAGTACCCGCGCCCTTCTCCATATCGTAGGGTTGAGCAATTAAACAGCCACGCTGTCCCCAAAACTCATGCAATATCGCTATTACGGACTGGAAATTCACTATCTACTCTTCCTTTAGTCAACAATTTCTAACCCATTGTGGACTAAACCCAGCACTGTGGGCAGGTTTCAGGGCAATAAAAAATTTTTTTCCAAAAAGATGGAAAAAGTAGTTGACAAACCCAAATAGATTAGATATATTGAATAAGTGCCGAACAGCGAAGCCGAGAGAGGCAACGCCGAACAGCGCACCGAACCTTGAAAATATTATAGTTTGAAAGCCAGAATACGACAAGTACCCCTGCGTCAGAAAAAAATAACCTGACCGTGGTTGTAAAAACGGTCGAAAGAGCTAAAAAGAACGAACCAAAATGGAGAGTTTGATCCTGGCTCAGGATGAACGCTGGCGGTATGCTTAACACATGCAAGTCGAACGGTCTTTTAGGAGACAGTGGCGGACGGGTGAGTAACGCGTAAGAA